>LFTS01000271.1:9693-10506 GCA_001513435.1 Gammaproteobacteria bacterium DTU040 | reverse complement strand
TGTATCTTGCTGTCATTAAGCTTTAGGCGCGTGCCTCAAACAGCAAACTACGCATCTCATCCAGTCTTTCGGCCAAAACGAGCGCATCTTCAGTCGGCATCTGACGAATAACCTCGCCCGAGCCCGCATCCATAACCTTTACCACTGTCGTACCTGTTGCGTCATGGATGGAAAAATTTAAATTCCGCTGCATGACACTGACTGCTTCTTGCATTTTATCAACAATTTGTTCCAGCTCTTCTTTACTGCGTTCAGCTTTGCTTACTTGGGTTTTCTGTGCTTGTTGCGTTTGAGCTACAGAATCCTCTTTGCGGCCTGAGCGCCCTAGCATCTGTGTTTCAGCAACAGTGGGCTGTCGCTCTTGCGCTGTTCTAGGCTGCACGCTGAAGTTGGTATTAATTTCCATAACTCACCTCCGAGTTGATATTTTGGCGGGCTACGTGCGATAACCACGTGCCCGCCAGACTATGCAACTCTCAGATGCGCAAGATTATTGCAGCAAACTAAGTACCGACTGCGGCAGCTGGTTGGCTTGTGCCAAGATAGCTGTTCCAGCCTGTTGCATAATTTGGTTTTTACTCAATGCTGCTGTTTCGGCCGCAAAATCAGTATCTTTAATTCTTCCTCGTGCGGCAGAGACGTTTTCTGCAATATTCTGCAAGTTTGCGATGGTGTTCTCAAATCTATTTTGCACCGCACCCAAGTCAGCACGTTGCGCATCAATTTTCTGGATGGCTTGGTCAATGATTATCACCGCAGTTTGCGCACCAAGTACAGAGTTAATATCTATATCTGATACTTTGTTATCTGTGG
>LFTS01000271.1:4457-9582 GCA_001513435.1 Gammaproteobacteria bacterium DTU040 | reverse complement strand
CACCCGACTCATTAATAAATGCACCTATGCCGATATTCGCATCGTTCAATATCGTGGCCAGCGCTTGCACCTGCTCAGCCTGGCTTGCACCTTCTTCAAAAGTAGCCGAGTAGGTTTTTACACCACCACCGCCGCCCATTGTTACCTGGACAGCAATAACACCTGATGCTGTTCCTGCAGTACCTAGAGCGTTAGCTGGAATAGTTCCGGTACTGAATTTAGCCTCTAACGCTTTACTGCTCATTTCATCCAGCTTAACAGTAATGGTTTCGTTCGCCGCCGCGCCCACCTGAAAGGTGGTGGCTTGGAAGCTGCCGTCCAATAATTTCTTACCACCAAAACTAGTGGTGTTAGCAATACGATCAAGCTCTTTTTTCAGCTCTACAACTTCTGAGTTAAGCGCTTTACGCTCTTCAGCGCTGTTTGAGCCGTTTGCTGCTTGCAATGACAAGTCACGCATGCGCTGCAAGATAGTGGTGGATTGCTCCAAAGCACCCTCTGCAGTTTGCGCCATCGAGATACCGTCGTTGGAGTTTTTCACTGCCACACCCATACCATTAATCTGGCTGGTTAAACGGTTAGCAATCTGCAAGCCGGCGGCGTCATCTTTCGCGCTATTAATACGCGAGCCTGTAGACAAACGCTGCAACGAAGTGGCTAGCGCATTCGTAGAGGAGTTTAGGTTACGTTGGGTATTGAGTGACGCAACGTTAGTATTTACTGAAAGTGCCATAGTCTTAGCCTCCAGGGCTGATGTTTAAATAATCAGACGTGCTGCTTGGGTATGCCAATTGCATGTCCCGAATACTTAGCTATCGTCTTCATTTTTCACCTTTAGTTATCGTTAGCGTCAAAAATAACTCTCTAGCTTGGAAATCTTGTTATCGCCAAAGCTTTGACAGCCATTGGTGACGCACCCAATACGAAGCAGAAAGTGTGCCAACTTTTAAAAACGCCTCTTGCATAAAAATACACCTTTAACATCAACAACTTAAAAAGCCACCGTCGCAGCCAAATAAATTTCCAATTTGTTTAAGCACAGTAATTATCTGGAAACTCATTGCCGGCCACCCTGCTGAAAGCCTGCTTTTTTGCTATCGCAAACTACAGAATCAACGCAAGTGCCGCCGGGTAATCACAATCGAGAAAAGTTACGCTCTAACAAAGCCTGCACTGCCCCATATTTTTTGGCGCAGGCAAACGCACCTCTTGAATTTTGTCTGGCGGATACCTATATAATCAGCAACTAATAACTTTGGAGCACCAAGCATCATGATGCGCATTGCACTTTTTCTAGCAACTAACCTTGCCGTTCTGATTATCGCCAGCATTACCTTAAAGCTACTTGGCGTGGACAGACTCACCGACACCGACCTCACAACACTATTAATCTTCTGTGCTGTCATAGGCTTCTCCGGTTCGTTTATTTCTTTATTTCTATCCAAATGGATGGCGAAAAAGAGCACCGGCACACAAGTTATTGATCAGCCGCGCACTCACCACGAACAATGGTTGGTTGCAACCGTGCAACGTTTGGCGCGAGATGCGGGGATCGGTATGCCTGAAGTAGGTATCTTCCCTGCTTATGAATCCAACGCTTTTGCCACGGGCTGGAACCGTAATAACTCTTTGGTGGCGGTAAGCCAGGGCTTGCTTGAGCGTTTTTCTCGCGAAGAAGTCGAAGCCGTTTTAGCCCATGAAATTGGTCACGTAGCCAATGGCGACATGGTGACCATGACTTTAATACAGGGGGTGGTAAACACCTTCGTTATGTTCTTTGCACGAATTTTTGGCAGTTTTGTTGATAAGGCTATTTTCAAAAACGAAGACGGTCCCGGCATCGGTTACTTTGTCGCCACTATCTTTGCCGAGCTGGTACTGGGCATCTTAGCCAGCATTATTGTTATGTGGTTCTCGCGCTGGCGTGAGTTCCGTGCCGATGCAGCGGGCGCCAACTTAGCGGGTACAGGTGCAATGATTGCTGCACTGCGCCGACTGCAGGCTGAATCAGGTCGCGAGTCAGAAATGCCGGCAACATTGAGTGCTTTTGCAATTAGCGCTGGCTTAAAAACCGGCTTGGCCGGACTGTTTATGAGTCACCCACCGCTGGAAGTGCGTATTGCTGCTCTGCAACAGCGCGGCTAGCAGCAGCTATTTAAAGCTTGCTGCTACTTCAGTTGCTAGCACCACAAAAGCCACTTCCTTACCTAGCAGGGCTGTCGAGCACATTCGTGACGAAGCCCTGCTTTCGCTTTTCAGGTAATAACTATCTGCTGCACTTGCGGCAAGTTCAATACGCCGGCAGGCCAGCTGTGGCTCACGACCACGAGAACCCCTTGGCGCTGATGCTCAATGACAGTATTCATCACTTGCTGAGCGGTTTGCTCATCTAGGCCAGCAAAAGGCTCATCCAGCAACATCACGGCTTGTTGACGTAACAGCAAGCGCGCTAGGGCAATGCGTCGCGCCTGCCCACCGGAGACTTCTAGCCCATACTCTCCCAACGGGGTTTGCAGCTGCAAGGGTTGTGCGGCGGCCCAGTCATCCAGCGCCACTTTTGCTAAAGCCTCCCACAGCCGCGCGTCACTCGCCTGAGGATTACCCAAGCGTAGATTATCCGCCAAACTCAGATTAAACAGGTCAAACTGCTGCGGTAAGTACGCCATGTGTGGGCGCACTGATTGCTGGGTGTAGGCCTCGCCATTCAAGGTGCAACGTCCTGATACTGGCGCCAAGTAACCGGCAAGCGTCTCCAACAAGCTGGTTTTGCCGCCACCGGACGCACCACTCAACAACAATATTTCCCCAGCCTGTACGTTCAGGTTTAGCGGCTGCGCTTGAGTAAACGACCATTGCAACGCGTCAAGTTGCAAACTGGGAGACTGCGTACCCAACACCAACGATGCAGCTTGTGGTTCAGGCTCGGCACTGCCTAATTGATTTAAGCGATCTCGTGCTGCTTGACTGTGGCCTAAAGCAGTGGCGCTGGCAGTCAAGGGCGCTAAAATCTCGAAACAAGCTAAATAGGCTAACAATGCCGCCACTAACCACGAAATATCCAGCTGTTGCTGCTGCACCAGAATTCCGCCTTGCCACAATAGCAGTAACAACCCGAACCCTAGCCCCCACTGCTGCCACATCAATAACGCACTGCTCGCGCGCTGCTGGTACTGATGTTGTTGCAAGTACGCTTGATCAGAGGCCGAAAACTGCTCGGTGCGCCGCGCCCATTGTTGCCAAATCACCAGCTGTGCGCGCATTTGTAGGCTTTCCAATAAAAACACCTTACGTGCTTCCACTAGTTCCGTATCCTGCTGCGCTAAACGCACCAATTGGCGGCTCAGTAGCGCCTGTAACGCCAGCCCCGCCAATAACAAACTCGGCAGCGCCAGCCAAAACAAGCTCGGCGCTAACCAGTAATAAAACATACCAATCACCGCCAAGATAGACAGCGCCCAAAACCAAGGTGCGATCACACTTAACGGAAATTGATCCAGTAAATCTATGTCACCAATAAGACGATGCTGTTGTTTCGCCGAGACTTGCCCCTGTTGCCATGGGCTTTTTGCTAACTTGGCAAATAAACGGCAGCGCAAATCCTGCAGCAATGCCAACGCGGCATTATGGCTACTAAGGCGTTCAGCGTAGCGTCCTGCGGTGCGCGTTATGGCGGCCAAACGAATGAGCGCCGCAGGACGAAAAAAATCAAACTGGTAAGCGCCGGCAACTACCAAGCCCGCCGCAGCACTGGCTGTAATAAACCAACCTGAAATAGCCAGCAAGCTGACCACCGCTAATAAGGTCAGCCAGCCAAGCAATAACGATAATCCCCACGCGCCTTTACGGCTCAACAATAGGCGACGTAAACGAATCGGTTCAAAGTCAGAGCGCATCGTTCTGCCCTCCTATTCGTGTCAACCTCACCACTTGGTCAACCCAGTCCAAGCCAGCCGCACTATGGCTGACTAACAACAGGGTTTTGCCACGACTTAAACGCTCTAACAGCGCATGGATTTGCAGCTGGCTGTCGTCATCAAGATGCGCCGTTGGCTCATCCAGCAACCACAGCGGGCGATCACGTAACAGTAGCTGTGCCAAAGCCACACGACTTAACTGCCCACCAGACAAACCTAATCCGCGCTCAAATAGTGGCAGCTGTAATCCACGGACAGACACATGCTCTGCCAGTCCCACCTGCTCCAAGACCTTAATTAGCTGGGCATCCGTGGCACTCGGCTTGGCCAGCCGCAAGTTATCCGCCAAAGTTCCGCTGATAAACCTAGGGTTTTGCGATAAATAATCCAGCTGATTTAGCCAGTCTTGACGGTTCAGCTGCTGCAAATCCTGCTGATTCACACGCACCTGCCCTTGATACGCCAATCCGCCTAAGAGAACATGCAATAAGGTGGTTTTACCCGCCCCACTTTCACCTTGGATTAACACCCGTTGGGCGGCTGCCACTGTGATTTCATCAACAGCGAGCCGCGCTCTGCCAGCCGCTGAGAGAACACGCACAGCCTGTAAAGAAATCTCCGGTGCACCTTCAGCCTGATACGGCTGCTCGCCTTGCGGCATCACCGCACCGGCATTGAGCAGGGGTTGCAACTCAGTTAACGCCGCCTCAGCATCGGCTTTGGCATGGTAATCGCTCCCGAGCTGGCGTAAGGGTGCATAAAACTCCGGTGCTAATAACAAAATAAATAACGCACTGGCATAGGGCACAGGTATTTGCTCTTTGGCCCAGGGTAAAAGCCCTAACAAGCCCAAGCCTAAGTACACCGCCACCAGCGCAATAGAAAGCGCTGCAAAAAACTCTAACACCGCACTGGATAAAAACGCTAAGCGCAGCACCGCCATGGTGCGCTCACGGTAGCCTGCTACGGAATCTGCCACCTGCTGTTGCGCCAAATCTGTCGCTTGTAACTGCTGCAAACCTTTCATACCGCGAATCAAATCTAAAAAACGACCACTCAAACGGCTTAACGCTTGCAACTGACGGCGACTGCTATTAGCCGCCGCCTGCCCTAAAATAATCATAAACAAAGGCACCAAAGGCGCGGTCAGCAACAGCAAAGCGCCCGCAAATGGGCTCAGTGGAAACACCACTATTAATAACAGTAAGGGA
>LFTS01000271.1:0-4450 GCA_001513435.1 Gammaproteobacteria bacterium DTU040 | reverse complement strand
GCAAGGGAGCCAACACCGCCAACTGAGCCTGCACCACATAGCGCTGCAAGTACCCATCTAAGGCATCAACCTGGTCAAGGATTTGGCTCGCCAACGCCCCTTCGCTGTCGCTATGCGCTAGTTGTGCACTAGGCTGGGTGAGTAACGCCAACAACCGCTGCCTTAAGCCCTGACGAATCTGCAAGCTGGCTTGCTGACACAAGCGTTCGCGCCAATAATGCAGCAATGGACGAATCAGTAAACAACTCACCAAAAACACCCCAGCAGCATACAGTCGCATGGGCTCTATGGTTTGCCAGCTGTCGTGTAAGCTGGCCTGCAACCATTGATTAAGCAGCCATGCCAGTACGGCATACTGCCCAATCAAGAGTGCAACATTGCTTAGCGCAAGGCCCAACGCCCAGCGAAAGCGCCGCGTTTGCGGCGCTCTTAGTGCTTTGAGTTGTTGGCGTAAGGCTTGCGCTGCAGCTTTATCAGTCACTGCCAGACTCTTCACCAGCGTAGCCATCTAGCTCTAACCACATGGCATTTATAATGCCAAAGCTACAAGCTAAAAGGACGCCTAATATCCAAGTGAAATACCACATCTTCAGCTCCTTAATACAGTGAATTGCTGTTATCGTGGATGTGCTGCACGTTCAAACGCCCGCGCATCACATAGTAGCTCCAAGCGGTATAGCCTAGAATTAGCGGTACAAATACCAACGCCACCACCAGCATAATAAACAGCGTCAGCTCACTGGCTGTCGCATCCCATAGAGTTAGGCTGTGATTCGGTGTGGTTGACGACGGCATGATAAACGGGAACATCGACAAGCCAAAGGTGACAATGGTGCCTGCAATCGCCAGCCCCGAAGCCACAAAGGCTAAAGCATGACGTCTGAGCTTACTCAGCACAGAGCAACCGACAAAGCCCGCAATCGTCACTACTGGCAATAACCACGCCAACGGCCAACGCTGATAATTGACAAACCAGCCATGCGGGATTTGCTCTACTGTTTTCACCGTAACGCGACTGGCAGCTTGAGTATCCAAACCTCCGGTGACTTGAAAGCCGTCGATGCCAAACCACAGCCACACACCCGCCAGCGCGAACAGGGTTGCCGCCACCAGACCCAGCAGTTGGCTCATACGCTCTGCCCGCTGCAGTAATTCACCGTCAGTTTTCAGCTGTAAATACGCCGCACCGTGGTTAACAAACATTAGCAAACTAAACACCCCAACCAGCAAAGCAAAGGGATTTAACAAGCCCCAGAAACTGCCGGTGTAGTACAGGCGCAACAGGTCATCAAAGTGAAAGGGAACTCCTTGCAGCAAGTTACCAAAGGCCACGCCAATGATAATCGCCGGCACGGTCGAGCCCACTGTTAATGCCCAATCCCAACGGTCGCGCCAGGTTTGATTATCGATCTTCGAGCGATATTCAAACGCAATCGGACGCAAGAACAGGGCAAACAGCGTCAACATCATGGCAAGGTAAAAGCCACTAAATGCAGCAGCATAGACGGTTGGCCACGCGGCAAATAGCGCACCGGCGGCCGTAATCAGCCACACTTGGTTGCCATCCCAGTGCGGGGCCACCGTATTAATCATCACTCGCCGCTCATCGTTGTTGCGACCAATCACTTTTAATAGCGCGGCCACCCCCATATCAAAGCCATCGGTGACCACAAAACCAATCAACAATACGCCGATCAGCACCCACCAAATAAAACGCAGAGCTTCGTAATCCATGATTAAGCCTCCTTCACTTGCGCGGTTTCTAGGTCATAGCGTCCGGTTTGCAAACTGGACGGCCCTTTACGCGCATAACGGAACATCAACCACATTTCGATCGCAACGAAAATACTGTAAAGCACCACGATACTGCCCAGCGTGAGCAACACATCACCCTCGGTTAGCTGTGATACCGCCAGCTCGGTCGGCAAAATCTCACCAATGGCCCAAGGCTGACGGCCATACTCAGCCACAAACCAGCCCATTTCGCTGGCAATCCAAGGCAGCGGAATTGAGAACAGTGCAAATCTAAGCAGCCAGCGTGGCTTGTGTTCTGTACGTCGCATGCTATGCCACACTGCAAAACCAAACAGCAGCAACATGCTGAAACCTGCAGCAACCATAATGCGGAAGCTCCAGAACAGCGGCCATACTTTAGGAATAGACGCATCTACAGCAGCTTGTAACTCTTCAGCGCTGGGGTTCATTGGGTCTTCAGCATAGGCTGATAACAGCAAGCCATAGCCCAAGTCTTTTTCAATCGCCTTAAAACGCTCTTGCGTCGCTACCGACTTATCCCCAGCACGAATTTGCTGCATTAAGCTTGCGGCCTCACGGCCATCAAGCATGCGCTGGCGATGCTGTTCTTGCAGCTCACTCAAGCCGATCACTTCTTTATCCAGCGAGCGCGTTGCAATCAAGCCCATTACCGCCGGAATTTTAATGGCGTAATCCGTCCGCCCTTCCTTTTGGTTAGGTAGACCCACCAGCGTAAAGGCTGCAGGTGCAGGCTCGGTATGCCATTCAGCTTCAATAGCCGCCAACTTTACTTTCTGCACATCGCCCAGTTCATAGCCCGACTCATCACCCAAGATAATGACCGACAAGGAACTGGCAAAACCAAACACCGCGGCAATCGCAAAGCTGCGGCGAGCAAAGGCGATGTCACGCCCTTTGAGTAAATACCAACTAGAAATGCCCAGCACAAATACAGCTGCAGTCACATAGCCTGCAGAAACTGTATGCACAAACTTAACCTGCGCTACAGGGCTTAATACCACCTGCGCAAAGTTGGTTAACTCCATACGCATGGTTTCCACGTTAAACTCAGACCCAATCGGGAACTGCATCCAACCGTTAGCCACCAAAATCCACAACGCTGACAGGTTAGTTCCCAGCGCCATCAGCCAAGTCACTGCTAAGTGCTTGGTTTTACTGAGCCGGTCCCAACCAAAAAAGAATAAACCCACTAGGGTGGACTCTAAGAAAAACGCCATCAGGGCTTCAATCGCCAACGGCGCACCAAAAATATCGCCCACATAGTGCGAGTAGTAGGACCAGTTGGTACCAAACTGGAACTCCATCGCAAGCCCGGTGGTGACACCTAAGGCAAAGTTAATCCCAAACAACTTACCCCAGAACTTAGTCATATCTTGGTAAATCTGTTTGCCAGTCATGACATACACAGATTCCATAATCGCCAAAATAAACACCAAGCCTATGGTCAGCGGGACAAACAAGAAGTGAATCATCGCAGTGTAGGCAAACTGCATTCTTGAAAGCTCGACAAGATCCATCGCTTTGCTCCAATTGCAAAAGTACAGGTGAAATCACCGATGAAAACGTGGCTTAGTTGAATAGTCGATTGCAGACGGTCTATTCAATCAGGCAACGTCCCCTTAGCCCAAAGTATGAGCAATTACAGGCTATTTTTTACATTTCCTTGATTTTAAGCAAGAAGACAACTTGCCACAGCATGTACTCCACTGACATTTTCACGCTAGCTCGTTACTGATTTAGACAGGTAGTCATGGTTAAAAACAGCTTGTCCTCACACATAAAGGCAGCTCGCCGTGCCGAAAGTGCAGCACCAGCCATACAGTCAGTTACACAGCAGATATAAATAAATAGGAACAGCAACGTCTCAAGAACCGCGCTTGCTCGCTGTGCGTTAAGCAAGATCAATATACATTATGATATAATTTGTACTGCTTAAATTGCACCTCAAACTTAGTTAAAACCCTGCACCCGCTAACTAACCAAGCAGGCTGCACAGATAGGCACTTACGCTGAAATGCACATTATTTAAGTCGCTGGTTAAATCAATTTTTTTCTGTTCTTTACGCCTAAGACACCTTGCTCGAAAGGCTAATTGATCGGCATTTGAGTCAAAGGAGGCTCTATGAAGACGTATTTTATTCGTCTAGCACTGCGACATATGATCGCCGTTTGTGTACTGCTGTTATTTAGCACTGCGCAAGCGTTAGCATTGGAGCGCTCCGCTCCATCAACCGCTGATCACACCCAGTTTAAACAGCTACAAGGCCCCTTTAGCTCCGGGCCTGAAGTGACCTCCGCCTGCCTGGAATGTCATACCGAAGCGTCCAAGCAGCTGCAAAAAAGCACGCACTGGACTTGGCAGTTTGAGCACCCATCAACGGGACAAATGCTAGGTAAGCGGCATGTAGTTAACAGCTTTTGCGGCTCAGTTGCCTCAAACGAGCCCTTCTGTACCAGTTGTCACACCGGTTACGGCTGGGATGATATGCGCCAAGCGCCACCGGCCGCAGAAAACACGGTGGACTGCTTAATTTGTCACGACACCACGGGTGGTTATAAAAAATCACCCACGGGCGCAGGTCACCCCATTTATGAATTCACTGACCCACAAGACAACTCCACTAAGCGCAAAACAGATCTAGCCAACATCGCACAAAACATTGGTGCAACAACC
>LFTS01000081.1:2606-11067 GCA_001513435.1 Gammaproteobacteria bacterium DTU040 | reverse complement strand
GGAACATATCGTTGTCCGTCCATTAAGCTCCATTTTTATTGGCGGCGGCACACCCAGCCTATTCTCTGCTACTGCCTTTGCCCGCCTATTAGCTGGCATCCAAGATCTGCTGCCTTGGCAAGATGCTATAGAAATCACCTTAGAAGCCAATCCCGGAACCTTTGAGCAAGCCAAGTTTGCCGCCTATCGCCAACTGGGTATTAATCGCCTATCCATCGGCATCCAAAGCTTTAATGACCAACACCTGACGCAACTGGGTCGTCTGCATAATGCCAACGAAGCACAACAAGCCGTGGCAATAGCGCAGCGTGCTGGCTTTACCAACATTAATTTAGACCTGATGCATGGTTTGCCCGGACAAGATCTGACACAAGCACTGGCAGATTTAACCTGCGCCATAGAGCTGCAACCTAACCATATTTCTTGGTATCAACTGACCATCGAACCCAACACCGTATTTTGGAATCAACCGCCAGTACTGCCAGAAGATGACAGCCTGTGGGATATTCAGCAAGCTGGGCAAGCACTGTTAGCAGAACAGGGTTTTATACAGTATGAAGTGTCTGCATACGCCAAGCCAAACAAGCAAGCGCAACATAACCTCAATTACTGGCAGTTTGGCGACTATATCGGCATAGGTGCTGGTGCCCATGGCAAAATCAGCTCGCTTGATGGGCGTATTCTACGCTATTGGAAAACGCGCCAGCCTAACGATTATTTAAACAATCAACGCCGTGCCGGAGAGCAACTACTTAACAACTCTGAACTACCCTTTGAGTTTTTAATGAATGCATTACGCTTGTCCAAAGGTGTACCCAGTCAACTATTTACTCAACGCACCGGGCTACCCTTAAATCTGTTGCTCGAGAGCTGGGAACAAGCACAAAGCAAGGGCTTAATGCTTTCCAACCCACGGCGGCTTGCCGCCACCGAGCAAGGCGCATTATTTTTAAATGATCTGTTACAGATCTTTTTGACGTCTTCGAACTAAGGACTTTATATGGATATGATTACTGACTTCGTTTTGCTGCTATCTAAGTGGTGCCGCACTCATTTAAGCGATATCTCTTTGGCGTTAATGGCGGCTTTTTTAGTGTTAGTAGGTCCGGCAATCAACCGCTGGTTAAAACGTACCATCGGCCATTTGAACTTTGCATTGCGCACCCTAATTTTTATTTTAATATGCGCGTTTGGCTACGGCTTGGCGATTATTTTCTTAACCCCCTGGCTTGCCTCAGGCCTAGCGCAGTTCAATAATTACACGCTCGCACCTGTCTTGTTGCTGATTTTTATTCTTATAGGTGTTTTTGCTGATCGTAATTAAAGGCAGTGCTTATTTTTCGGTACTGCATACCTTATTTCTTCCTTGATTCTTAGCTCGATATAAGCGCTCATCGGCAATTCTTAATGTGTCATGCGGGCTTAGACCGTGTTCCGGCCAAGCGGCTACACCTAACGAAATAGTTACGCTGCCCACGCCTGGGAAGTCGTGCTGCATCACGGTGGTGCGTAAACGTTCTGCTATTTTAACCGCCACCTCTAGCTTGCAGTTGGCCATTAAAATTAAAAACTCCTCACCCCCCAGCCGAATGCTGACATCATTTCCCCTGGAACTGTCTAAAACGATACGCGCCAACTCTTTAAGCACCTGATCACCAGCTGAGTGACCGTAGCTATCATTTACTTTTTTGAAGTGATCGATATCGAAGGTGATAGCGCAGAAAGACGTATTAGTTACCAAAAATGTATCCAGGATTTGCTCAAGCAAACGCCTATTATTTAAGCCCGTTAACGGGTCAATATCAGCATCATGCTGTAATTTGTCTACCTTATCGTGAATATTCTCTAAACCCAGCAGGAATGCTTGCTTTAATTGCTGCGCTTCATAGTACCAAGCATTTAAATTCTCAACTCTTTCGATCGTGCTGCGTAAACTCATCTTTTTCGCATTGCGCGCCAACACTCTCAACGGTTTAGAAATAAAGCCCGAGAACACCCAAATTACGGCTAGCATGGCAAAATTAATCGGCATGCTGTTCAGCATTATTTTTTGCATAAGTCCAGCGTGCGCATCCAGCACCGCCTTGGTGGGCCGCTGTGACACCAAACCCCAATCAACAATGGGTACATAAGCATAACCGGCTAGCATTTCAACGCCCACGCTATTAACCACAGCCTGACTACCGGTTTTGCCCTTGAGTACGGTATCTAACATAGGATTTGTATAAGTCGGTATGCCCAACCGCTTTGGATCCGGGTGATACAGCAAGCGCTTCTGCTGATCAATGACATACACATAAGAGCCATCTTTTTGATAATGATCGCCAATTATGCGGTAGAGCAGATTATTTTGTTGAAGATAGATATTCCCAGCTAGGTAACCAATAAACTGACCGTCGCCAGCAAAAATAGGCGCTGTCAAAGTAACCAGTAAATTATCAAGCTGCGAAATAAAAGGCTCACTGACCCAAGCAGTGCGCATGCTTAAAGCATGCTGATGCCCGGGTCCTAAAAGCTCTTGACCAGTTAATACAGGAATATTAGCTGATGCGGCTAATACCAAACCCTCGGCATTAGCTACGTGCATTGAATTAAACAGAGTATTTTGTTCGGGGGCCTCTAGTAATATTTGCTGAATTTGCTCAGGTTCACTCCAGTGTTTGGCCAATGAGCGCGCGCTAAACAGCAACTCCTTCTGCGCATTCTCTATCGTTAACTGGAGTGTTTGCGCCAGTTTGGTGGCGTATCCTTCATTGTGCTGCAAGGTATTATCAATTAATGATTGCTTTTGCACTTTAGCGCTAGCAATAAACATATTGATCACAGCCAGCAGTGTGCTCAATAAGACCAACCCAATAATCAGCAGCCTTAAATTACTCTTCGCCAACCATTTCATACCCACTCCTTGAGTAATAAAGTCTTCTTATTACTCAGAATACATCCCTGTTAGCTTAATTTTAATTGCTTGTTTTAGTAAATTTTAAATCCCAAACCCCATGCCCTAAACGCTCGCCACGTCGTTCAAATTTAGTCACTGGGCGCTCGGCAGGTCGAGGTACCCAGGTGTTGTCTGCTGATAGGTTTTTATAGCCTGGTGCTACATTCATAATTTCAAGCATATGCTCAGCATAGGGCTCCCAGTCCGTCGCCATATGCAAAACCCCGCCCTGTTTAAGTTTTTTATGCACTAAAGCAGCGAAAGCAGGTTGCACGATACGACGCTTATGATGACGACTTTTATGCCATGGATCCGGGAAAAACAGCAACACACGGTCAAGGCTTTCATCGGCAACACATTGATTTAATACCTCAATGGCATCACAACTGTATATACGCACATTGTCTACTGAGTCGGTAAGCATGCCATTTAACAAAGCACCCACACCCGGACGATGCACCTCAACACCAATAAAGTCTTGTTCAGGCGCTTCTTTTGCCATTTGCAGCAGCGACTGCCCCATGCCAAAACCTATTTCTAAGGTCAGCGGTGCTTGACGACCAAAAACCTTTTGCGGCTGTAACACGCCTTCTTCTAGCCGTAAGCCATAGCGCGGCAAACCCTGTTCGAGACCGCGCTCTTGTCCAGGGGTCATACGCCCTGCGCGCATCACATAGCTTTTAATTTCACGTCTTTGCGTGACGTCCTGATTGTTCATAGGTGTTAAATTAAATCCGTTAAGGGGGATGACGCGCTGGCATACAGACGTTTTGGCATACGACCAGCTAGGTAAGCCTGACGACCCGCAATCACTGCATGGCGCATGGCCTCGGCCATCAATATCGGCTGCTGCGCAAGTGCAATAGCGCTATTCATCAACACAGCTGCACAACCCATTTCCATTGCAATAGTGGCGTCTGACGCTGTACCCACACCGGCATCGACTAATACAGGAACTGTGGCTTCTTCTAAAATGATGCGCAGATTGTAAGGATTACAAATACCTAAACCACTGCCGATCAAACCAGCCAAAGGCATCACTGCAATGCAGCCAACTGCCTCTAGCTCGCGAGCAATGATGGGATCATCACTGGTATAAACCATGACATCAAAACCTTCATCCACCAGCACACGTGCCGCTTTTAACGTTTCTACTACATTGGGAAAAAGTGTTTTGTCGTCAGCCAAAATCTCCAACTTAACCAGATTATGGCCATCCAGAAGCTCACGCGCCAAACGACAGGTGCGCACTGCATCCTCAGCGTCATAGCAGCCGGCTGTATTGGGCAAGATGCAGTATTTATCAGGACTGATTACATCTAGCAAATTAGGCTCGTTAGCATGTTGGCCAATGTTAGTGCGGCGTACAGCTACGGTAACAATTTGCGCACCTGAGGCTTCAATAGCTAGGCGCGTCTCTTCTAAGTCTTTGTATTTACCCGTGCCCACAAGCAACCGGGAGTCGAAGGTTCTTCCAGCAATAGTAAAATTTTGCTGTGTATTCGTGCTGTGCATTAGCTGTTTCTCTTTTGTGGCGGTAGGAATGTCGCTAGGGACGTTTTATCTGGCTTTAGCCGCCACCAATCGCATGTACGATCTCGACTTTATCACCCGCTTGGAGCACATGCTGCTCATGCTGGCTGCGCGGCACTATTGCCAAATTAACCTCAACAGCCAAGCGTTTTCCCGTCAGTTCTAGCTGCTCTAGAAGCTGCGCAAGGGTTAGCTGTTGTGGCAGAGGATATGTTTTACCGTTTAACTGAATATGCATTGCAAGAAACCAAAAAATACGTTTTCAGCGCTTTGCTGCGTAATCGCGGGCTTAACGCTACAGGTAGATTATGCAGCAGTTTTTACCTGCGGGCTAGTGCATAGTCCTTTAACAACTGACCAATAATCAGAGGAGATGCTGGCTTGCTGTAATAATAACCCTGGCCTTCATCGCATCCTAAACTGACCACAAAGTCTTCCATTTCTTTGGTTTCAATCCCTTCAGCCAATACTTTTAGCCCTAAACTATGCCCTAGCTGAATGATAGCACGCACTATGGTGGCATCATCCTCACTGGTTAAGGCATCCTGCACAAAACTGCGGTCAATTTTGATTTTATCCAGCGGCATACTTTTCAAGTAGCTTAATGAAGAGTAACCCGTACCAAAGTCATCGATGGCAATGCTGACGGCAATATTTCTTAGTGCCTGTAGATTGCGCTTGGCTGCATTTACGTCCTGCATCAGGCTCGTCTCAGTCACCTCGACCTCTAAGCTACCTGCCGGCAACTGGTGCACCTCAAGCAAGCGCGCCACCTGCACTGCCAAACTCGTATGATGAAGCTGCACGGTGGACAGGTTTACCGCTACCTTAAAGCCCTGCATGTTTTCTTCTTTCAGCCAGGTTGTCAGCTGCTGGCATACCTGCTCCAGCACCCATCCACCAATAGCAACAATGCTGCCACTTTGCTCAGCCAGTGGGATAAAAGTATCGGGTGCAATCCAACCAAACTCAGGGTGCTGCCAGCGCAACAGGGCTTCTGCGCCAAAAAACTTGCCCGTGCTGTAACAAATTTGTGGCTGGTACACCACATTCATCTGTCCTTTGCCGATTGCTTCTTTTAAGTCGTTTTCCAGCTGCCGACGCTTACGCATTTCTCGGTCAATACTGGCAATGTAAAACTGATAGCGATTACGTGAGCCAGACTTAGCGAGCATCATGGTTTGCTCAGCTTTTTGTATAAGATTTTCCGCATCTTCGGCATCATCCGGATACAGCGCAATACCTATGGTGGCGCTTAAGCATATTTTCACCTCTCCGATCTCAGCGCTAGGCGCTATGACAAAAGGAAGCTCTAAGGCTTTAAGAATTTTTTGCGCTAAAGACGCGGATTGGTAAGGATGCTCAACATCAGCCTGCAGCGCGACAAACTGATCGCCACCCAGCCGGGAAAAAAGCTTTATATCATCAGCAAAGTGCGTTGCAATGCGCTGAGCAAAAGCATTTAGAAGCCAATCACCTGTTTGGTACGTATAGCGCTCGTTGACACCCTTAAAACCATCCAAGCCGACGCACATAATGGCTACAGAGTTATTGGCTGACTCCGCATGTAGCAGGGCTTTCTCAAGATGTAACTGTAACTCCTGCCTGTTTGGTAAGCCCGTTAAATAATCAATCTGTGATAACCGCATCAGGTTACTTTCAGCTTCGTGGCGCAAGTATGCGTTGCGCTCAATCGAGGCAAAGAGCTGGTTGGTTTTTTGAATCCAAACACCCAACTCATTATTTTCATGGCCCTTGATCGGTTTAAGCTTGCTTTGACTGGGTCGATCCGGATTGATATTGGAAATATTTTCCATCATATCGGCTAAGGGTTTGGTGAGCAGGGCGCGATAAATCAGATGGAACACTAACGCCAGTAGCAGTGCACGCAAAACGCCCGAGATAAATACTATCACCGCCTCTTGGACAAAGACGCCACCGTAAGGCGCTGTATCGATAACAATCTCTATTCTACCGTAGTACTCCAGCTGATCGTCTTGCTGCCCTTCAAGCGCTAGAGTAAATATTTGTTGTGGGGCAAAAATAGGGTCGGTGATGAATCGATATACCCCCTGCTGCAAAGGGCGTTCTTGTTCAGCTAAAGCCATCTCTTGCGGGTGACCAATGGTGACTTTACGAATCGCCTCATGCTGTAGCAAACCTTTAACTACCTGACCCGCCATTTCCGCGTCCAGGTTATAAAGCGCTTGCCGCGCGGGCTCTGCAAACATAGTTAAAGTGCGTTGCCCATCGCGCTCAATAGTTTCACGCGCATGAGCAGCGGCATAAACCACCTGTAAAACACTCAGCACAATTCCCACTGCTAACGCAGTAAAAAAAGTCCAATACAATAAATTTAGCGATAAGCTTTGACTACGTTGTTTTATTTTCATCTAGCTAATTTGCCAGTTTATTAGGGGAGCCTTGGGAGTGTAATTATCGCTAGTGATGCTCAAGCAGCGAGGCATACGAAGTAAAATGTATTAAGACGCTAGCGCTTGATTATGCCGCCTTAAGGACAGGCTGAATAATGTTGGCACGACAGTCAGGAACAGCGTAAACCAGCCTCACAGAAAGAATATACCTTATAAAGCTAAAAAGCCCAGTGTATTAACACTGGGCTTTTGGCTAAGCAATGCGTTAACGCTTAGTTTTCAAAGTTTGCCGCCACGAAATCCCAGTTAACAAGATTCCAGAAGGCTTCAACATACTTAGGGCGTGCGTTACGGTAGTCGATGTAGTAGGCGTGTTCCCACACATCACAGGTCAGCAACGCTTTGTCTGCTGTAGTCAGCGGGCAGCCAGCACCGATAGTGCTGCTTAACGCTACGCTACCGTCAGCTTTTTTAACCAACCAAGCCCAACCAGAACCGAACGTGCCAATTGCAGTTTTGGTAAATTCTTCTTTGAATTTTTCAAAAGAACCAAAGGCTTTGTTAATCGCCTCAGCTAATGCGCCTGTTGGCTCGCCACCACCGTTGGGTGATAAGCAGTTCCAATAGAAGGTGTGGTTCCAAACCTGTGCAGCGTTATTAAACACACCGCCAGATGAGGTTTTGATGATCTCTTCTAAGCTTTTGCCCTCAAACTCTGTTCCTGGAATTAGGTTATTTAGGTTAACCACGTAAGCGTTGTGGTGTTTACCGTGGTGGTAATCCAGAGTTTCTGCAGAAATATGCGGTTCCAGTGCATTTTGTGCATAGGGTAAAGCGGGTAATTCAAAAGCCATAATTTTTCTCCAATAACATCAGACAAGGCAAAATGCAGGCTAAACACACTTCACTTGAGCGGTACGTTCGCCTACTTATAAATGAGAATGATAACACTTTTGCGGTGACCACGCATCCTAGGCTACGGCTAAAGTATCCAACAGCTGCTTGCCATACACGCTAACAAAAGCCATTCTGGTTAGCGTTCGAACGGCTTTTTGGTCTGCCTTACAGGCCAGACATATTTTGGATAGCTGCTATTAATTCAGCATCCGTACAGTCAGCGCACGTTCCCATAGGTGGCATAGCGCCCTTACCTTCTTTAGAAATCTTCAGCAGTCCATCCAAGCCACCAGCCGCATCAGCACGTGCAGCCCAAGCGGCTTTATCACCTACAACGGGCGCATCCAGTATTCCCGTGCCATGACATACGTTGCACGATTGTGTTGCTATTTGCTCACCCGAACGCCCTGCGCTGGCAGCGGCAACTGGTTCTGCAGGTGCTTCTACTGCGGTGTCTGTTGCTGCAGCTTCTGTTGTAGACTCAGTTTCGGCTTGTACCGGTGCTTTTTTAACATCACCGCCATTACAGTCCTGACCTTTAATGCAGACTGTTCCTACTGGCTTTAAACGCTCTGAAATCGCTTCATCGGTATCCGCTTGAGCTACGCCCGCCATTAAAATTAACGCCGCAGCTGGCATTAGAAATAGTTTTTTAATCAGATTCACAGGTTATCCCCTTTATTGGTTATTCTAGACAGTCTAAATGTATCAAAATTCC
>LFTS01000081.1:0-2580 GCA_001513435.1 Gammaproteobacteria bacterium DTU040 | reverse complement strand
CGCTTAATATTCGTAAGCATGCTATAAGAAATCGTATCTGCGCAATGCGCCACCTCGTCGACAGAAATATGTTTACCCCACAACTCAACTGCACTGCCCACACCAGCTTGCGGCAAGTCAGTTAAGTCAACGGTAAGCATATCCATGGATACACGCCCGGCCAGACCCGCACGATGCCCCTCAACCAACATGGGCGTGCCATCCTGTGCGTGGCGCGGATAACCATCGGCATAACCCATTGCCACCACGCCGATGCGGGTGGTTTTTTGTGTTACAAAGCGTGCGCCATAGCCAATGGCTTCGCCTGCCGGTAATTCACGTACTGCAATAATACGTGACTGCAAACTCATCACCGGTTTAAGTTGCTGGCTAATCTCGCTGGCTGTTAATAATGGATTACTGCCATACAACATAATGCCGGGGCGCGTCCAATCGCTGATTATCTGCGGCCAAGCCAAAACTGCCGCTGAATTACTCAAGCTAGTAGGCGCGCCTAGTTCCTTTATTACCTGACTAAACACAGCGCACTGCTGGCTGGCAGTAGGACTCTGCACATCATCAGCCTGTGCCAAATGCGTCATGGCTACAACCTGCCCCACATTAGCGCACTGGCGCAAGCGTTGATAAGCACCGACAAAGTCATGCGGGAAAAATCCAACTCGGTGCATACCTGAGTCCATCTTTAACCAGCAATTGATGGGCTGCTTTAACTGCGCGCGTGTTAACGTCTCTATTTGCCAGTCGGCATGAATAACTAACCACAGATCATGCTCGACACAAAGCGCCAGTTCGTCCGCATGAAAAAAACCCTCCAACAGTAAAATCGGCTGCTTAATTCCTACGCTGCGTAACTCAAGAGCTTCCTCTAAGCAAGCCACTGCAAAACCATCGGCGCAATCTGTCAGCGCCTGCGCGCACTGTACAGCACCATGTCCATATGCATCCGCCTTGACCACAGCTAGCGCCTTATTAGGGCTAAACTGCTTAGCGAGCTGGTAATTATGCCGCAAGGCAGCCAAATCAATATGTGCGTACGCCGGTCGCATAGAGGTCCTTAACAAAACAGATTTATTACAGATAGCGGGAAATATCTAACCCTGCTGTGCTAATGGCAGGGCGTTTATTGGCTATCAAATCGGCCAAATAGTGCGCTGAACCGCAGGCCATTGTCCAGCCCAACGTGCCATGACCGGTATTTAAAAATAAATTACGGTAGGCTGTTTTGCCTAGTATGGGCGTGCTATCAGGGGTTGCCGGTCGTAGTCCTGCCCAAAACTCAGCCTGTTGACTAACACCCGCCTCTGGATACAAGGAGTTAACGACCTTCTCGAGCGTGTGACGTCGCTTTGGATTAAGGCGCAAATCATAACCTATTATTTCTGCCATACCGCCGACACGAATGCGCTGGTCAAAACGCGTAATAGCCACTTTGTAAGTCTCATCCAGTACAGTGGAGAGCGGCGCTGCCTCAGCGTTGGTAATAGCATAGGTCAATGAATAGCCCTTGAGTGGATAAACCGGCACATCGATCCCCAAGGGCTGCAGCAGTCGGCGCGATTCAGTGCCCAATGCCACTACATAATGGTCTGCCCGAATCAGCTCACCAGCAACATAAACGCCCGCTAATGCATCGCCTTCACGCACCAAACTTTGCACCTCGCTGTTTAGACGAAACTCAACGCCTACATCCGCAGCCAGCTCAGCCAACCTCTGTGTAAACAAATAGCAGTCGCCGGTTTGGTCGTTAGGCAAATGCAACGCCCCACTTAGCTGTTCTTTAGTTGCCGCTAAAGCAGGCTCAACCTGGGCAATTTCATCACGGCCAAGTAATCGATACGGCACACCGCTTTCTTCCAGCACCGCAATATCTTTGGCTGCATCATCAAACTGCCGCTGACTACGAAAGAGCTGGATTAAGCCTAATTGCCGCCCTTCATACTCAATCCCTGTCGTGCGCCGCAACTCATCCAAACAGAGGCGACTGTATTCAGCCAAGCGCAGCATGCGTTCTTTGTTTTGTGCATAACGAGCCGCCGTACAATTGAGCAACATGTGCCACATCCAGCGGTACTGCTGCCAGTCCGCTGTCATACGGATAGCTAAGGGCGCGTCTTGCTGGAATAACCACTTAAGTGCTTTTAGTGGCACACCCGGGGCTGCCCATGGCGTGGCATAACCCGATGAAACCTGCCCAGCATTCGCAAGACTGGCTTCTTGTGCCACACTAGCTTGGCGTTCAATCACGGTCACACTAAAGCCATGCTGCGCCAAATAATAAGCAGTACTCACTCCTATAACCCCGGCACCTAGAACCAACACATGCATACTGCTCTCCTAGCTTACGTTAGTGTTTTACCTGTTTATTCATACTAGTGCATTTACTGCCTGACTGCGCGACATAACCCGACCAACTTAGGTAGGTAACACGCTGATTTATGCGCTCGCTAAGCAAATCGATATTTTAACAGCCAAGCACCTCATACAAGTGTCTTAACTGTGCTAAAATGCACGACCCTAATTGGATAATTTAACCTGAGGATAACTTTATATGGCTCGCGTAACCGTTGAAGATTGTTTAGA
>LFTS01000210.1 GCA_001513435.1 Gammaproteobacteria bacterium DTU040 | reverse complement strand
GGTTGGCACAGCTCTTTGTGGGAGCGCATCTTATGCGCGATTGGATTCAGCGCTGCAGGTTGGTTTTTTTCGCGCAAGAGTTGCGCTCCCACAGTATTAAGCGTCGCTGCACCGAGCTTGGGTTGGCACAGCTCTTTGTGGGAGCGCATCTTATGCGCGATTGGAATTATCCGATAGCAGCTGAGTTATTAGCTGATTAGTTGCTCAAACTCAGCAGCTGGCATGGGTCTGCCGAAGAAATAGCCCTGCGCCAAAATACAGTTGCTTTGCCGTAAAAACTCAGCCTGTTCTAGGGTTTCTATACCTTCAGCCTGAATTTCCAGTTGCATGCTAAAGCCTAAGGCAATGATGGCGCGCACTATGGCGGCGTCACTGCCGTCGCTCGGTAGATGGCGGACAAAGCTTTGATCTATCTTGAGTTTATGCACGGGAAGGGATTTGAGGCGGTTCAGTGATGAAAAACCCGTGCCAAAGTCATCAAGTGCTAAGCGCACATTCATATCGCAGAGTTTGTTCAGTAGTCTATCGGCGCGCTCTACATCGTCCATGACTGCGCTTTCAGTAATTTCGAGTTCTAAATAACTGGGGTCAAGTTGGCTATCGGATAAAGCCTCAACGACTTTTTCAGTGAAATCTATACGGCTAAACAGTCTACTGGAGACGTTAACAGCAACAAATTTAAGGTCTAAACCAGCATCCAGCCAAGCTTTCATTTGTTGGCAGCTAGTGTTTAGCACCCACGAATCAATATTGGTAATTAAGCCGCTGTCTTCAGCAATAGGGATAAAATCAGCGGGTGCGATCATACCGCGCTCGGGATGCATCCAACGCACCAAGGCTTCGCAGCCTACGATACGTTCTTTGCTTAATGAGTATACAGGCTGGAAAAACACCCTCAGCTGATTGTTTTCCAGCGCATAGCGCAGCTCACTAGCAATGCGTAGTCTTTGGTAAGCTTGATCAGTTAGCTCGCTGGTATAAAAAGCAAAAGTCGCACGGCCAATGGCTTTGGCTTTGCTTAAAGCAGTGTCTGCATTACGGAAAACTTCTTCTGAGGACTTGCCGGACATTGGGAACAAGCAAATACCAATACTGGCAGTAATGAATATTTCATTACTATCCACAATAAAGGGTGTATCAAACAACGTGAGTATTTGTTGTGCAAGGGTAGCGGCTTCAGCGGCACTGTTAACGTTGTCAAACACCACCGCGAACTCATCGCCGCCAAAACGTGAGAGGGTGGCATTGTTCTCCATAAACTGGCTGAGTCGCTCTGCAGCAGCCTTTAACAGCTCATCGCCTTGCGAGTGCCCGAGGCTCTCGTTGATGTTCTTAAAATGGTCTAGGTCGACGATAAACAGCGCTGCTTGGGTTTTACTCTGTATGGCCCTGCGCAATGACAGTTTAATATGTTCATGCAACAACAAACGGTTGGACAGGTTGGTCAGCGGATCATAATGGGCTAGGAAACTCAGCTCAGATTGCGAGCGCTTGAGCAAAGAAATATCAGAAAAAATCGCCACGCTGTAAGTAACGAAGCCGTTTTCATCGCGTATCAGACGAATACTTTGCAGTTGTGGCAGGATTTCGCCATTTTTGCGGCGGTTCCAAATTTCACCGCACCAGTAATCCTGTTCCTCTAGGGAGCGCCACATTTCTTGGTAAAACTCTTTGGTGTGCCGACCCGACTTAAATAAACGCGGGTTTTTACCTAGTACTTCATCAGATTGATAACCTGTAATTAACGAAAAAGCAGGATTAACAAACACAATGCTGTTGTTGTGATCGCTAATTAAGACGCCTTCATGAGTGGCTTCGAAGACGGCATTCGCCTGCAGCAAGCGGTCGTGGTCTTGGCGCTTGGCGCTGGTGTCAGTGGCCATCCCAATTAGACTTAGGGGTTGACCATGGTTGTCAAAAATAAGACGGCCGCGAGAGTGAATCCAGCGGTATTCGCCATCGCTGTGTAGCATGCGGTAGGTGTTTTCATAACAGGCAGGATTGCGGTCAGCAATGAACTGCATTACTTTTTTGTAGATGCGCTCACTTTCGTCTGGGTGTAAATAATTCTGCCACTGACTTTGTTCTTTGGCGAAGTTTACCGGCTCATAACCCAGCATGCGGCAGTAGCTGGGTGAAAATGTAATTTTTTTATTGCCATCGGCAAGATGCCATTCCCAAACGGATTCGTGACCTGCTTCCAGTGCGATATTGAGCTTGGTGATTTCTTGCTTTGCTTGTTGGTTAGTGTGTTGTAGCTTGCGCAGTGCAAAATAAAAATACACTGCAGACACCATAAACAAACCAGCTGCAGTGGTATACAGTTTTATTTGTGAATTATTGGTATAAGGAAGCCATAAGCTAACGCTTAGCAAAGCTAGGGCTAATATAAAGTAGCCCACAAAAATCTTACTGAGCATATTAAGCTTCATAGTGTATCTGTCATGCTTATATAAGGATTATATGAATATAGAGGGCGCAGTTACTGTAGATTATTTTGTGAAAACTAGCTAGGCAGAAATAAAAAAGCCCATTCGAAAATGGGCTTTTATTTAAAAATGGTGCCCGGAGACGGAATCGAACCGCCGACACGAGGATTTTCAATCCTCTGCTCTACCGACTGAGCTATCCGGGCAACAATGGGGCGCTATTAAAGAGCTTTATTAGTGGGTTGTCAAGTCTTAGTTGTCGCTAGGTGGAACATAACCTTCTGCGCGGGCAAAATCTTCGCCAGCAAAGAACTTTTCCATCTCTTGCATGACGAATTTACGGTCATCAGCATCCATCATATTTAAATGACGCTCGTTGATAATCATGGTTTGATGCGTTTGCCATTCATCCCAGGCTTGCTGGGAGATGTTTTGCAAGATGATCTTCACCCTTTGCACCGGGGAAGGGCGCGCGCGCTAAGCCGGGTAGCTCTTTTTTTAATTTTCGACAAAATACCATACGAGACATATTAAGCTCCTAATTGACGAGTTTAAACTGCTGTCTAAGTAGTTTTTTAATGGGGGCAGCAAGGCCAATTGCTTGCGGTAGCTTGGTGTTATACCAAAACCACCCAGATTCAGCCAGACAAATCGGTTGCTCGGCTAGTTGGATTAGCCAGGGTTCTATCGTTAGCTCGAAATGGCTAAATTTATGCGTTAGTGGTGGTAGTGGTTGTTGGTCGAGTGATTTGAGCTGGTGCTTGTACATGAATGCATCCAGCTGTGCTAGGTCATCTAGTTCAGGCAGACTGAATAAACCGCCCCACAAACCTTGCGGTGGACGTTGATAGAGCATGACCCGCTGCTGAGGGTCGCTAATAATTAACATGTTGCTGGTTTTCTTGGGCAGCTGCTTTTTAGGTCGCGGTACGGGCAAGCTTTGTTGCAGGTTTTGTTTGAGGGCTGAGCAGCCTTCACGCACGGGACAGCTATCGCACTGTGGACGACTGCGCGTGCATAGGGTTGCGCCAATATCCATCATGGCTTGGTTGTAATGGGCAAAGTCTTGTGCGGGCGTGAGCTGCTCTGCAAGCTGCCATAATCGCTTGCTAGCTGCGCTGGTGTTGGGATGCTCAAATTCGGCGCTGTAGCGCGCTAAAACGCGCTTAACGTTACCGTCCAGAATGGGTGCGCGCACTTGCATGCTTAAACTGGCTATGGCGCCGGCTGTTGAGCGTCCAATTCCTGGTAGCTCGTTTAGCGCGTCGACGCTGCTGGGGAAGTTGCCAGCATAATCTCGGCAGATGAGCTGCGCGGTTTTGTGCAGATTGCGCGCACGCGAGTAATAACCCAGCCCTGTCCACAGATGCAGCACCTCATCTAAAGGTGCTTGTGCTAATTCATGGATATCGGCAAAACGTTGGATAAAGCGCTGATAGTAACCAATGACGGTGCTGACTTGAGTCTGCTGCAGCATAATTTCAGAAACCCAGACTTTGTAGGGGTTTATGTCTTGCTGCCAAGGAAGAGTTTTGCGGCCGTGTGCCTGATACCAGCGCACAATGGCCGTGCTAAACTCGTGGGGTGACATTATCTGAACAAACCTTTGAGGGCGTCTTTAAGTTCAGGGCTGACTTTCTCGCCGAGTTTTTTATCGAGTTTTTCGGTGAGCTTGCTGCCGGCCAGTTTGGCGGCAATTTTACCCAGCCCGTCTTGGTCTAGCTGACAATTAGGCGCATCACCGGTGAGCGGGCCGCGACAGCGGATAGGCAGCTCTAATCCCACATAACGCTCATTGATGGCGCAGGCAGGGTCGGGCATTTCTCTGCTATCGCCCAGTAGGGTTGCACCGATCTTATAATCCAAACCCAGTAGGTTTAGATCTAATGAGCCTTTACCCGTTACGTTTAATCCCGGCATGCTGATGGTTAAGTCAGGGTTGTTTGCCAGTCCGTTTTTGATATTTACGCTGCCGTTGAGCGCATTAAACTGAGTGGTGCTGCCAGTAAAATTTTGCGTTAGTTGCTTGCGGTTAAGCGTTGCAATAGCAGTACACAGGTATTGGTCAACGTTGATGGTGGTGAGCTTGCCTTCGCTGACTTTAAAGTTGCTAGCACCATTTAAGTTGGCAACCCAAGCACGTTCGCTGTTGCCTTGAGTGTTGAATTTTCCGCTTAAAATAATTTTCCCTTCAAGTGGCGCTTCTTGTTCAAAAGCAGCGAGTAGCTTCTCGACGGGGATATTTTTAATCTCTGTGTTCAGCGTAATTTGCGGGTTGTCGGTTTTGGCGTTGACAGTGGCGTTGCTAGAAATACTGCCATCGTAAAGATTTGTTGAGAATTCTTTAAGGGTAAGCGCGCCTTGGTTGGTTTGTGCATTAATATTCAGATTGCGCAGTGGCAGCTTATTGAAGGTTGCCTCTTTGAGTTTCAGTTGCGTATCAAGGTTAAGTTCGCGTAGGTCGGCCAGCGGTAGCACCTCGGCGGTGCTCCATGGGTTTTCAGTGGGCGAAGGGGGCAGTGGGTTATTGCCGGAGCCGCTTGATTTGCTTGAGCTGGTGGCACTGGTTTTCGGTGCTGTGCTGGGCGGCAGGTAGTCGTCTACATTGATTTTGTCACCATCAAGAATGGCGAAAATTGCACCTTTAGCAAGATTTTTACTACCAAAAGAACCGGTAAAGCTGGTTTCATCCAGTTTGATGTTGGCATCGTTGAAGCTAATAGTCTGTGTGGTGCCTTTCACTGCGCTGCTAAATTCAAAGTTGGTTAACGCCTTAGAGTTTTGAGTTTCGGGCAGGTCGATGCCAACGCTCGGTAAAAACTCGCGTAAATTGACGGGGGCAACAGATAGTTTGCCTTGAATTTGCGGTTCTTTGTCGAGTTGCTCGATGCGCAGGTCAGCCATGGCTTTGAGTTGGTTCAAGGAGATTTTCAGCTGATCAATTACCGCCACTTGCGCACTTTGATCTAACAGCATATTACCGCGCACGGTGAAGTTAGCTGATTTTCCATTTAAGGGGTCACCGGCAAATTCACCGGCCATTTTTAAATCCTTAACTTGATAGCGCTGCAGTTCAAAATCTAGACTGGCCAAAGCGGTCATCTCAATGCGTGCGCGAATCAGCGGTTCGGCGGTAGCCATAAAGCCAGAGATTTTCAGTGGGATATCTTTATCGGTACTGATGGCACCGGTGGTGATTTGTACGTTTTCCAGTGTGAAGTGCTGCTTGGCCTGCTCGTCTTTATAGTTAATGCGGGCGCTGTTCACTATTAGGCTGTCAATATCGAGCTTAAGACTGGAGTTAGCTGTTGCAGTGTCTTCAGGTTTTGTTTGACTTTGCTCGGTTGTGCTGCTCTTTTGTTCTTGCTTAGAGGGTTGCGGCTCCCAGTTGCTGAGCCCTTTCTTGTCGCGATGTAAGTTAAGGCTGAGGCCATCCACACGGATGTCGCTCATTTGAATTTCTTTACGCAGCAATGGCATGACGCGCACGGATAAGGCGAGTAAGCGCACATCAGCAAAAGGCTGTTCGGGCGTGGCCAATTGTGCGACTTGCACATCAGTAACCTCAAGCCCAAGCCAAGGAAATAGACTCCAGCCAATTTCACCATTTAAGTGCAGCTCCAACTCAGCTTTGTCGCGTACCAGCTGACGAATTTCATCTTTATAGTCGTTGGGATCAAATAGATGGGTTATAGCAAAACCAGCAGCTACTATGAGCAATAAAAGGCCAACTAAAAATAGCCCTAGAACTTTGCTAACAGATTTCACAATTAGACTCCTTAGTAATTGCTCAGAAATGACTTTAAGTTTAACAGAGGTGGTTTAGTTTGACAGTTGCGTTGGATAATCGTTGCTCTTAGCCCACTGCTGTAGGCTGTCAAGTTGCTGGGGAATACAAAGCGTTAAGCTGGTTTGTTCTTGTTGTGCAACACGATGAACCTCTGACACTAGTCTTTTTGCCACGCCACGCTGGCGGGTAATTTCTCTGATGCATAGATGAGATAACAGCCATTGTGTGCTTTGGCGATTTAACAAAGCAGCACCCAGCAGACGACTATTAAAGCGCGCGGTGACTAAGGCATTGTTAGCTATGCCGTGCTCAATGAGTGTTGTTGCATCGGTGTAGGGTGCCAGTAGCTCAGCTGGCATGTCGGCATAAATTTTATCTAGATCCGCTAAATCTTGCTGGCTGAGTTCGGTTGGATATTCAATAAATACGGGCATGTTGATGATCCTTGGCTGTGTGGAAGCTGCTGTGCTAGCGATTGAGCGCATAGACGCATATAATAGCAAAGTTTAGTTTATCCTTTATGGAGTACAGTATGACTCAGCGTATCGCTTCTGTAGAGCGTAATACCTTAGAAACCCAGGTTAAGGTGTCGATTAATTTAGATGGCACTGGTGAAGGGCGTTTTGCTATGGGTGTGCCTTTTATGGAGCATATGCTCGACCAGATCGCACGCCATGGTTTGATTGATTTGGATGTTGAGTGCCAAGGCGATTTGCACATTGATGATCACCACACCGTCGAAGACGTGGGCATTACGCTAGGGCAGGCGTTTGCCAAAGCAGTCGGCGATAAGCGCGGCATTTATCGTTACGGCCACTCCTATGTAGTGATGGATGAAGCCATGTCGCGCGTGGCGCTAGATTTTTCCGGTCGTCCGGGTTTGTTTATGGATGTGCCCTACAAACGTGCGTTGGTGGGCGGCTTTGATGTGGATTTGTTCCAAGAGTTCTTCCAAGGATTTGCTAACCACGCGCAAATTACCCTACACATTGATAACCTGCGCGGCTTGAATACGCACCACCAAATCGAAACTGTATTTAAGGCCTTTGGTCGTGCGCTGCGTATGGCGTTGGAGCGTGATCCACGTATGGAAGGTCGCATGCCTTCCACTAAAGGTTGCTTATAAGCCCTGCTCACTATTTTAATTAAGGCTGTTCGATGCTGATTATTCCTGCAATTGATTTAAAAGACGGTGCCTGTGTTCGCTTGCGTCAGGGGCGCATGGAAGACTCCACAGTGTTTTCTGATGATCCAGTTAGCATGGCGGCCAAATGGGTCGAAGCGGGCTGTCGCCGCTTGCACTTGGTGGATCTTAACGGTGCCTTTGAAGGCGAGCCGGTTAACGGTGAAGTGGTCACTGCGATTGCTAAGCTGTACCCCGATCTGCCGATTCAAATTGGCGGCGGTATTCGCACCCTAGAAACCATTGAGCATTATGTGCGCGCCGGTGTGAGCTATGTGATTATCGGCACTAAAGCGGTGAAAGAGCCTGAGTTTGTGGCCGAAGCCTGTAACGCTTTTCCGGGCAAAGTTATTGTTGGGCTGGATGCTAAAGATGGCTTTGTCGCCACCGATGGTTGGGCTGAGGTCAGTGAGCTGCAGGTGATTGATCTGGCTAGGCAGTTTGAGAACGATGGCGTTAGTGCCATTGTTTACACCGATATTGCCAAGGACGGCATGATGCAAGGCTGTAACGTTGAAGCCACCGCTGCCTTGGCGCGTGCGACTCGTATTCCCGTAATTGCTTCGGGCGGTATTCATACCATTGCTGATATTCAAGCGTTGCTGGATGCACGTGAGGCGGGGATTGTCGGTGCCATTACCGGACGAGCTATTTACGAGGGCACACTCGATGTGGCCCAAGCACAGCAACTGTGCGACCAGTTTAAATAACTTAAAGCCCTCAGCAGAGGGCTTTTTTATCTGCACCTAGGAACGAAAAAGATGACACAGCCAAAACGCATTATTCCTTGTTTAGACGTTGAAAATGGCCGCGTGGTAAAAGGGGTCAAGTTTGTTGATATCCGTGACGCCGGTGATCCAGTCGAGATTGCGCGCAAGTACTCGCAAGAGGGCGCTGATGAGCTGACTTTCTTGGATATCAGCGCCACGGTGGAAGGGCGTGCTACCACCTTGCAGATGGTTGAGCGTATCGCAGCCGTGATTAATATCCCGCTGATTGTCGGTGGTGGTGTGCGCACGGTTGAGGATATTCGTGCCTTGCTTAAAGCCGGTGCCGATAAGGTGTCGATTAACTCGGCAGCGGTGTTTAACCCTGAATTTGTGCGTGAGGCAGCCGCTGAGTTTGGCAGTCAGGGCATAATTGTCGCCATTGATGTGAAAAAAGTGTCCGCTGAGGGTGAGCCGGCTCGTTGGGAAATTTTCACCCATGGTGGGAAAAAATCAGCCGGTGTGGATGCGGTTGAGTGGGCGCAGAAAATGCAGGACTACGGTGCCGGAGAGTTGCTAGTGACCAGTATGGACAACGATGGCATGAAAACCGGGTTTGACCTTGAAGTAACCCGTGCCATTAGCGAGGCAGTGAGTATTCCAGTCATTGCCTCTGGCGGTGTGGGTAATCTTGAGCATTTGGCTGAAGGAATTCTGCAAGGTAAAGCTGATGCGGTGTTGGCGGCCAGCATTTTCCACTTTGGTGAATACAGCATTGCGCAAGTCAAAGCCTATTTGGCCGAGCGCGGCATACCTGTGCGCTAAACCTGTTAGTAGGGTTTGAATTGTTGTAGCGCCACTTCTTGCACTGTTGAAGCGCAACTTTAGGGGGTATTCCAATTGGTGGCTGTCCATGTAGGTCACGCCTTTAGGCTGACATGTCGCCCTAAAGGGGCGACCTACAGGAGCAGCTAAGC
>LFTS01000173.1 GCA_001513435.1 Gammaproteobacteria bacterium DTU040 | reverse complement strand
CCCAGCATTGATGAATGGCATGGGCAGCAACCTTATGGTCGTTGTTTAGCCAAGCATGGCAGGCCAGTCGAATTTGACGTCGCACAGTGTTGGGCGATAGGGCTACCGCTTGTTGGAGAGCCTCTTGCATGGCAGGCAAGTCGTTGTTGTTAGCTGCCAAACTGGCTTGTATATCGCGTAATTCCGGCATCATGGGAAATTGCCGCGTGGCTGCAGTAAGCAAACGGGTAAGTTGTTCGAAGCGCCCTTGGCGTAACCACAAGTTGGCCAGCGCTTGCAGATTCCAAGCGGTAGGTCGTGTGCGTGCCTGTTGCTCAAGCATTTGCTCTAACTCAAGGTGGCGTGCCAGTTCTTGTAAGGCTTGAGCTTTGTAACGTAAGCACAGCACAGCATGGCGTGGTTCTTTGTTCTCGATGGCTTGGCATGCCTCTAGCACGGCGGCAAAGTCATTGCTTTCAAGTGCGTTGAGTACGGGGGTTAATACCTGTTTGCGACGTATCAAGCGCTCTAGGCGTGTTTGCAATGCTACTTTGTTGAAGGGTTTGGTCAGGTAGTCATCCGGCTCGCACTCAAGCGCGGCAAGTACCATGGCTTGGGTGTTTTCTGCGGTAACCATGACGAATATGCAGTGCGGGGACAGGAGTTTTTCGGTATGCAGCTGCTCGAGCACTTGCTGACCGCTAACGCCCTCACCAAGGTTGTAGTCGTGCAAGATCACATCATAGCGGTGGCGGCGGCATAGCTCTAAAACATCAATACCGTTCGCTGCGGTATCAATTTGCTGTACGCCGAGCAGTCGTAAAATACCTCGAATGGAGCTCCGAAACTCGGAAAAATCATCTACCACTAAAAAACGCATCTTGCTGAAATCAATCATGGTTCACCGTACTAGATCGCACACATCATTATAGAATATTTGCAATTAAGTGTAATCGCTCCTATCGAATAAGCATAGCGCGCAACTAGGCTAACGGCTTGGGTGGGTGTTTGGGTCTAGCCAAGCAAACCATAAAGTACACTATGTACGGCCGCGCCACCCACTACCAGCCATACCCAAGCTATGGCACCCAGTGCGATAGGTTTCATGCCGGCATTTTTTAACGCACTGATAGAGGTGTTTAAGCCCAGCGCAGCAGGGTGCTCTTGCTGAATAAAATACCGAGTTGCAGGCGCGGGTGGTTAAATAGCGGCAGCAGGTTTGCGAGCAGCATCCCCAGTAAAATCGCCACGGTTAACGCCCCCAGTCCCCACTGGCGTACCAATTGCGTTTGGCTTAGCCAAAAACCAAGCAGGCTCAGTAGCGCCACATAGAGTAAGCCGGGAAAATGAGTGCGTAGCGGGTTGGTGCTCATGAAAGCCTCCAGTCATTAAGATTGGAGGCAGTGTAAGAGAAGGCTTCTTTTCTATAAAACGAATAATACAGCTATAGAGTATCTATTTTGCTTATAAGCACTGGTTGTATGTATATAACCAAATGCGCGAGTGGGTGTGTTCAACAGGTACATAGCGATACGACCCGAGGGTGATGCTCGGGTCAGACTTGGTTTTGTGCTATTGGGGAGGTTGAGTCTTGCTGCGTAATGGCTTAGCTGAGTAACAGCGCATCGTCTGAAATTTCTTCGCCGCGCACCTGCTCAAACATATTCAGCAAATCCTTGACGTCCATGCCTTTACGCTGTTCACCGGACACATCCAGCACCACTTGGCCTTGGTGCAGCATCACGGTGCGGTCACCCACATCTAAGGCTTGGCGCATGCTGTGGGTAACCATCATGGTGGTCAATTGCTTCTCGGCGACAATACGCTGGGTTAGCTTAAGTACAAAATCAGCTGTGCGTGGATCCAGTGCTGCTGTATGTTCATCTAGCAGCAGGATGCGCGAGGGTTGTAGAGCCGCCATCAGCAAGCTGACTGCTTGACGCTGACCGCCAGATAACAATCCGATACGATCGGTGAGACGGTTTTCTAGCCCTAAGCCAAGCTTGGCAAGGTGTTCACGGTAATGATCACGCTGCGAGGCTTTCACCGCCCAACTGAGACCGCGCTTACTGCCACGGCATTGCGCCAGCGCCATATTTTCTTCGATGGTTAAATCTTCGCAGGTACCGGCCATAGGATCTTGAAACACACGCGCAACCTTGGCTGCACGCTGCCATACGGGCAAGCGTGTGACTTCGCTATCATCAATTAAAATGCTGCCGCTATCTACTGCTAAATCACCGGATACGGCATTTAAAAAAGTGGATTTTCCGGCGCCGTTGGTACCAATAACCGTTACAAACTGTCCTGTGGGGATTTCTAACGATAGACCCTGTAATGCCCGGGTTTCAATGGGTGTGCAGGGGTTAAAGGTGATTTTTAAATTAGTTGCTTTTAACATTTCAAACCCTTTTGCGCCGTGCGTAACGTTGTTTGAGTAATGGAATCACCAGCGCAACGGTCACCAGCAGAGCAGTAACGAGGTTGAGATCTTGAGCTTTTAGGCCAATAAAATCGCTGTTCAATGCCAAAGCGATAAAGAAGCGATAGACAATCGCGCCCAAGACGACGGCTAGAGTCAGCATAAAAAGCTTGCGCGAGGGCAAAATGCTTTCACCGACAATGACAGCTGCTAGACCAATTACGATAGTACCAATACCCATGGAGATGTCTGCACCGCCCTGAGTTTGCGCATAGAGCGCGCCAGCCAGCCCCACTAAACCATTGGAAATCGCCATTCCCAAAATAATCATAGCGCCGGTATTCACCCCTTGTGAGCGTGCCATGCGTGGGTTGGAACCCGTCGCACGAATTGCCAAGCCTTGTTGGGTGGAAAAATAAGCATCGAGACCGAATTTGGCGAACACCACTACCACAATTAAAATGAGCGGGCGGCCAATATAGTCCACTAACCATTCAGGTTGCAGCACGCTAAAAACGGTGGGCTCCATAATCAGCGGAATATTGGGCTTACCCATGATGCGCAGGTTGATTGAGTACAGCGCGATCATCATCAAGATACTGGCGAGCAGATCCATGATTTTCAGGTACACATTCAGTAGAGCTGTGAGCACGCCGGCTGCAGCGCCAGCTAACGTAGCACAGACAGTGGCTAGAAAAGGGTCCATACCGCTGGCGATGCACACGGCACCCACGGCTCCACCGAGTGGGAAGCTGCCATCAACGGTTAGGTCAGGAAAGCGTAATAAACGAAAGGAAATAAAGACGCCCAGTGCCACCAAGCTAAAAATTAAGCCAATTTCAAGGGCACCGAATAGTGAAAACAAAGACATGGATTAAACCGCAGGCAGTTAAAAGTCACCGAGCCTACAACAAGGCTCGGTGTGAGGTGGTATTAACGAATAATTTCTGTAGCGCGTTCAATCAGCGACAATGGCAAAAGTACACCCTGCTTTTCGGCTGCGGTTACGTTCACATATAGCTGTAGGTTTTCACTGGTTTGCGGCTGTATATCGCCTGGCTTTTCGCCATTTAGAATACGCACCACAATGCGGCCGGTTTGCTCGCCTAAGTCGCGATAGTTAACGCCCAGCGCAGCAATTGCACCGCGCTTAACGCTGTCTGTATCCGAAGCGATCAGTGGTATTTTGCTATCGTTGCCTACTTTGGCTAAGGCTTCGTACGCAGAAACGACGTTGTTGTCGGTATTGGTGTAAATCACATCTACTTTGCCGACGAGACTGCGTGCTGCTGAACTAACATCAACAGTGCGTGGAGCAGCCGCTTCGACCAGTTTCAGACCGTGCTTGGGCAGTAGTTCTTTAAAGGCTTCGACGACAGCCACTGAGTTAGCTTCACCTGGGTTGTACACCATGCCAATATTCTTCACCTCAGGCACGATTTCTTTAATCAGCTCAATTTGTTTTTCCAGCTCCAAAACGTCTGAAACACCGGTGACGTTAGTACCGCTGGCTTCCCAGCTAGGGGTGAGCTGTGCTTGTACAGGGTCTGTCACGGCAGTGAACACAATTGGAACGCTTTTGGTGCCGGCCACTAGTGCTTGTGCGGAAGGTGTGGCGATACCCACAATAACGTCAGGGCTGTCACCGATAAATTTGCGCGCAATCTGGGCGGCGGTCGCGGTGTTGCCCTGTGCGCTTTGATATTGCCACTTGAGGTTTTTGCCCTCAGCAAAGCCTGCTTCATTTAATGCATGCAGGATGCCATCGCGAGCTGAGTCAAGAGCAGGGTGCTCAACAATAGCGGTTACCGCTACGGATTTAACCGGCTCGGCAGCCACGGAAAAAGTAGCGCTCATGGCTAAACTAATGACGCTCAATGAAAGTAATGCTTTTTTTGGGAGGCTTAGCATTCTGTCTATCTCCTGATGATTGTTGTTTTTTAAAAACTTTTGCAGCTTACTGTAAGTTGGCAATTCGTGCACGCTGTTCGGTCAAGCGTGCCAGTGCCTGTTCATAATCGGTTTGTTTGGTGCGCTCTTTTTCAATGACTTCGGCTGGGGCTTTGGCAACAAAACCTTGATTGCTGAGTTTACCTGCAACGCGTTTGATTTCGCCGGTTAAGCGTTGAATTTCTTTATCGAGGCGTGCCAGCTCGGCGGTGGTGTCAATCAAGCCTGCCATGGGGACGAGCACTTGCATATCGCCTACTAAAGCGGTGGCCGACATGGGCGCTTCTTGTCCAGCATCCAGTATCGTGACTGAGTCCAGCTTTGCCAGCTTAGTTAAGGTGATGTGGTTGACGTCCAAACGGCGCAAATCACCAGAACTGGCATTACTCAGATAAAGCGGCAGGGGTTGGCCGGGACCAATATTCATTTCTGCGCGAATATTACGTACCGCGAGCATGACCTCTTTTAACCACTCAATATCGCCTTCGGCCTGCGGGTCAATCAGGGTGTTATCACCAGCTGGGTAAGGTTGCAACATAATGGTTGCGCCAGACTTGCCCGCCATGGGCGCAATACGTTGCCAAATTTCCTCGGTGATAAAGGGCATAAAAGGATGCGCCAAGCGCAAAGCAGATTCCAATACGCGCACCAGCGTGCGACGTGTGCCACGGGTACGTGCGGCTGGCGCTTTTTTATCCCAGAGTACGGGCTTGGACAGCTCCAGATACCAGTCGCAATACTGATTCCAGATAGACTCGTAAATCGCTTGCGTGGCCAAATCAAAACGGAATTGATCCAGTTGGCGCACAACTTCGAGCTCAGTGCGCTGTAATTGAGAGATAATCCAACGATCCGCAGCGGTCAGTTCAACCTCTTGTTGCTCGCCCAGACCACAATCCTGCTCTTGGCATTGCATCAATACATAGCGTGCTGCGTTCCAGATTTTATTACAGAAGTTGCGGTAGCCTTCCACGCGACCCATATCAAACTTGATATCGCGACCGGTTGAAGCCAGTGAGCAGAAGGTGAAACGCAGAGCATCGGTGCCATAGCTGGCAATACCCTCAGCAAACTCATCGCGGGTTTGTTGTGCAATTTGCGCGGCCAGCTGTGGCTGCATCAGGCCGGTCGTGCGTTTTTGCACTAAAGACTCAAGATCAATACCGTCAATAATATCCAGCGGGTCGAGCACGTTACCGCGTGACTTGGACATTTTATGTCCTTGGTTGTCACGCACCAATCCATGCACATAGACGGTTTTAAACGGAATTTGCGGGCTGCCGTCATCATTTTTGACCAAATGCATGGTCAGCATAATCATG
>LFTS01000247.1 GCA_001513435.1 Gammaproteobacteria bacterium DTU040 | reverse complement strand
GAGATGTACCCAGCCAACATAGAACAGTTTCAAAGCTTCTTATCTTACCCACTGCCATTTGCTCGTTTTTTTGAGTTCCGCCTTAAGCAGCGCCTACTCGCAGTAGCAGTGACCGATGTACTAGACGATGGATTATCAGCGGTGTATAGCTTTTTTGAACCTGAAGATAAATACTTCAGCCTAGGCCGTTATGCGATTCTGTGGCAAATTGCCCATGCACAGCAATTAGGTCTAACCCATCTTTATCTAGGCTACTGGATTAAAGACTGTGCAAAAATGAACTACAAAACCCAGTACCAACCCATCGAAGGTTTTATTGATGAGCAATGGCAAAGACTCTAAGCCTTATGCAGGAGCAAATCAAAGGCATTAGGTAAATTTGGTTTTTTTGATAAAATGCGGCATAATAAGCGCCGTTTTTGCTGCCCTTGGTTCTTAGGGCTTTTTATTTTGTATTTGAGGGTTTAACTGCATGTCTAAAGAAGACAGCTTCGAAATGGAAGGTACTGTCGTCGACACCCTACCTAACACCATGTTCCGTGTGGAGTTAGAAAACGGGCACGTCGTTACTGCGCATATTTCTGGCAAAATGCGCAAAAACTATATCCGTATTCTGACAGGTGACAAGGTTCGTGTTGAACTAACGCCTTACGACCTCAGCAAGGGTCGCATTACCTACCGCGCACGTTAATTATTCAACGTGCATAAAAAACACGACCACAGCCAAGACTGGGTCGTGTTTTTTTGTTGCTCATTACTCAAAACTAGGCAATAAACGCTGTTGCGCCTCCACCTTACAATGCAGCGCAAGCGCGTCCCCTTCTAAGTCAAAGAAAGCCACCCCCCCCTGCTCCGCCAAGTCGCCGAATAAAATAGCATCGGCCAATGGCTTTTTAATAGTTTCCTGAATCAATCGCGCCATAGGCCGTGCACCCATCGCCGCATCATAGCCATGCTCTGCTAACCATGCACGCGCAGACTGACTGACCTCCAGCTGTACGGCTTTATCTTCTAATTGCGCCTGCAACTCAACCAAGAACTTATCCACTATCGAGGCTAAAACATCCGCACTTAAACGACCAAACTGAATAATGCTATCCAGCCGATTACGAAACTCTGGACTGAAGCTCTTTTTGATCACTTCCATGGCATCGGTGCTGTGATCTTGCTCAGTAAAGCCAATCGATGCACGCGCTGCTGTTTCAGCACCAGCGTTGGTGGTCATCACGATGATGACATGACGAAAATCCGCCTTGCGCCCGTTATTATCGGTCAGTGAGCCGTTATCCATCACCTGTAACAACAGGTTGAAGACGTCTGGGTGAGCTTTTTCAATTTCATCGAGTAGCAACACGCAATGCGGTTGTTTCGTTACCGCCTCGGTAAGCAAGCCTCCTTGATCAAAGCCTACATAACCCGGCGGCGCACCAATTAAACGCGAAACGGTATGACGCTCCATATATTCCGACATATCAAAGCGTAGTAATTCAATACCTAGGGACTGTGCCAGTTGTTTAGCCACCTCGGTTTTACCCACACCCGTGGGTCCAGCAAACAAAAACGAGCCCACGGGTTTATTGGCTTCACGCAATCCTGCTCGGGACAGCTTAATCGCTGTTGCTAGCGCTTCAATGGCTGCATCCTGACCAAATACGGTCAGACGCAAGTCGCGCTCAAGGTTACGTAACTGGGTCTTATCGGAGCGACTCACCTGACGACTAGGGATACGAGCAATTTTGGCAACCACCTGTTCTACCTGCTCCACTTCAATACTTTCAAGTCGCTTATCCGCAGGCTGCAAGCGCTGATAGGCGCCGGCCTCATCAACCACATCCACCGCCTTATCCGGCAACAAGCGATCAGTAATGTAACGCGCCGACAGTTCTGCCGCCGCACGCAAAGCCTCGTCGCTATACAGCACCTTATGGTGCTCCTCAAAGCGCGATTTTAGGCCACGCAAAATCTGATAGGTATCTTCAATGCTGGGCTCAACCACATCCACTTTTTGAAAGCGTCGCGCCAGTGCACGGTCTTTTTCAAAAATTTCACGGTACTCTTGGAAGGTAGTCGAACCGATACAACGAATCTCGCCACTGGAAAGCAAAGGTTTCAGCAGGTTTGATGCATCCATCACCCCACCACCCACTGCTCCCGCGCCGATGATCATATGTATTTCATCAATAAATAAAATAACTTTGGGCCGCTTGCGAATCGCATTCAGCAAGTCTTTGAAGCGCTTTTCAAAGTCACCGCGGTATTTGGTGCCCGCCAGCAAAGCGCCCATATCTAGAGAATAGACATGACTATCCAGTAACAACTCTGGCACTTGCCCGTGCACTATTCGATAGGCCAAGCCTTCCGCAATCGCGGTTTTACCCACGCCTGCATCACCGACCAAAAGCGGGTTATTTTTCCGGCGACGAGCAAGAATTTGCGCCACGCGCTCCACTTCATGCTCGCGCCCGATTAATGGATCGATACGTCCTTGTTTAACCAAAGCATTTAAATCTTGTGCATAGGCTAGTAAAGGATCCTGTCCTTGTCCTTCTTCGGCAAATTCTTCAGCTGATTTTGTTTGGGTTAAGTCTTTATCCTGCGGACCACCATGAGAC
>LFTS01000158.1:7977-14360 GCA_001513435.1 Gammaproteobacteria bacterium DTU040 | reverse complement strand
ACCCTATGGTACTGAGGACGAATGCGCAGAGGTGCTGCTCAAGCACTGTAAAAACTTGCTCATCACCGGCGGTCACGGCCCTGAAAACGAGCTACATAACCGCCTCTACCTAGAAGACGGCAGTCGCCACGATATTATCCAACAACGCTTACCCGGAAAATACCACGGCTCGGGCTGTACACTTGCTAGCGCTCTTGCTGGTCGAATTGCCCAGGGCGAAAACTTACTCAGCGCGGTACACAGCGCTTTAAACTATACATGGCGCACATTGCGTGACGCAGAAGCTCCGGGTAAAGGGCAATATATCCCGCGCCGTTTACCTTTGTAATTTTTCATAAGACCACTATGAAGCTATACGGACTTTACCCCATCACTGACAGCCAACTGCTTGCGGATGGCCGCTTGATGCCTTACTGCGAAGCAGCGCTTAAAGGTGGTGCGCGTGTGCTGCAGTACCGTGATAAGAGCAGCTCAACCAAACAGCGCTTATACGAAGCCAGCGCGCTGCTGGAGCTGTGCCACGCCTACAATGCCGAGTTGATTATCAATGACGATCTAGCATTGGCCGAGCAACTGGGTTGCGGCTTGCATTTGGGACAAGGTGATGGCTCGCTAACAGAAGCACGTTTATGCTTAGCTGAAAGCACCATTATCGGGGCTACCTGCCACCATCATTTACACTTGGCCGAACAGGCAGTTGCCCGAGGTGCTAGCTACGTTGCTTTTGGTCGTTTTTTCAGCTCACAAACCAAGCCCGGCGAGGTTTTGGCGGATATTGATCTGCTGCAACAAGCCCTGTTTTTGCAGCGCCCTATCGTGGCCATTGGCGGCATTGAGCTGGATAGCGCTGCACCCCTAATCAGCCATGGAGCTGCTATGATAGCGGTCATTCACGCACTGTTTGCCGCGTCCACAGCTGCCGAAGTTGAGCGGCGCGCCCGTGCCTTTACCGATCTTTTCCCACCCTTTGCGACAAATTAGAGGATTTTCATGTCTCGTTCAGCCACTTTATTTGCTAACGCCCAACAACACATTCCTGGCGGCGTAAACTCTCCTGTTCGTGCTTTTGCCGGTGTCGGCGGCACGCCGTTATTTTTCAAGCACGCCGAAGGCGCTTATGTGACCGATGAGGACGACAAACGCTATGTCGACTACATCGGCTCGTGGGGTCCAATGATTCTTGGCCATGGTCATCCTGAAGTGCTCAATGCAGTACGCGCACAGTTGGAACACGGCCTGTCATTTGGTGCGCCAACAGCGTTGGAAGTAGAGATGGCCGACTTGGTTAGCCAGCTAGTGCCCTCCATGGAAATGATGCGTATGGTCAGCTCCGGCACCGAAGCAACCATGAGTGCGATCCGTTTAGCGCGCGGTTACACCGGACGTGACAGCATTATCAAATTTGAAGGCTGCTACCACGGTCATTCCGACAGTCTGCTGGTGAAAGCCGGTTCAGGCGCACTGACCTTGGGCGTGCCGAGCTCGCCCGGCGTGCCTGCGGACTTCGCCAAACACACCATCACCCTACCCTATAACGACCTAGATGCCGTGGCTAAGTACTTGGCAGAAAAAGGCCAAGACATTGCCTGTATTATTATCGAGCCGGTAGCGGGTAACATGAACTGTATTCCACCTGTAGATGGCTACTTGCAAGGTTTGCGCGAGCTGTGTGATAAACACGACGTGGTGTTGATTTTTGACGAAGTCATGACAGGCTTCCGCGTGGCCTTAGGTGGCGCACAGGCACATTACGGCGTGAAGCCGGATCTGTCTACCTTCGGTAAGGTAATTGGCGGCGGCATGCCGGTAGGCTGCTTTGGCGGTAAAAAAGAGATCATGTCGCACATTGCGCCATTAGGTCCGGTGTACCAAGCCGGTACGCTATCTGGCAACCCGCTAGCGATGGCCGCAGGTTTAGCCACGCTCAAACTGGTGCAACAAGCGGATTTTCATGCGCAACTCAGTAGCTATGCCAAGCGTCTGACGCAGGGTTTACAAGAGCGTGCTGATGCCGCCGGTATTGCCTTCACAACCACGCAAGTGGGCGGCATGTTTGGCCTATTCTTTACCGACAATAAAGACATCCGTAACTTTAAGGATGCGGTCGCCTGTGATGTTGAACGGTTCAAGAAATTCTTCCACCTGATGCTTGACGGCGGCGTTTATTTGGCGCCAAGTGCTTATGAAGCCGGCTTTGTGTCTGCAGCCATGGGTAAAACCGAGCTACAAATCACGTTAGAAGCCGCTGAACAAGCCTTTAACGCTTTAGCCTAACCTCAAGCAGGCCTGAGCAACCAAGCTCAGTCCTGCTTGATCAGTGTCGAGCCTTAATTATACAACAACGGATACTCAACCTATGCACAATCTATTTATCGAATCCATTAAAAAACGTCGCAGTCAGTATGCGCTAGGTAAAAACCTCACCTTGTCGCAGGCCGAGACTACCGAGCTTATTCAAGAGGCGGTTAGGCAGGCGCCTTCAGCGTTTAACTCACAAAGTACTCGCGCAGTAATTCTCTATGCTGAGCACAACCAAGCATTGTGGGATTTGGTCAAAGAGTCTTTACGGCCTTTGGTTCCTGCGGATAACTTTGCTGCCACCAAAACCAAGGTGAATAGCTTTGCTGCGGGCGCAGGAACAGTTTTATTTTACGAAGACCAAACAGTGGTGGAAGGATTGCAGGAGCGCTTTGCTCTCTATGCGGATAACTTTCCAGTTTGGTCTGAGCATGCCAATGCCATTGCCCAGTTTTCCGTCTGGACAGCACTGGCTAATGCCGATATAGGCGCCAGCCTGCAGCATTACAATCCAGTAATCGACGCTGCTGTCGCTGCGCGCTGGGATATTCCAAGCAACTGGACGCTACGAGCGCAAATGCCTTTTGGCTCCAACGAAGGCGAGCTTTCCGAAAAAACCTATATCGCTGACGCCGAGCGTTTTTTGATATTTGCGTAACAAGAATGCGGGCAACCCTGCCCGCATTACCTCGCCACGGGCTAATTAAACCTGCTTATAGATTATCGAGCCTTCTTCGCGAAAGCGTTCCGACTGTTCTTTAAAGCCAGCCTCAATCGCTTTTTGCTCATCCGTTAACCCGTGCTCTTTGGCGTACTCACGCACATCCTGAGTGATTTTCATCGAGCAGAATTTCGGTCCACACATAGAGCAAAAGTGCGCCACCTTGCCCGACTCTTTAGGCATGGTTTCATCATGAAACTCCCGTGCTGTGTCAGGATCGAGCGCCAAGTTAAACTGATCTTCCCAGCGGAACTCAAAACGCGCCTTACTCAAAGCATCATCACGAATCTGCGCCCCCGGATGACCTTTCGCCAAGTCAGCCGCATGGGCAGCAATCTTGTAGGTAATAATGCCGGTTTTCACATCGTCTTTATTAGGCAAACCCAAGTGCTCTTTGGGTGTGACATAGCACAGCATCGCACAGCCGTACCAACCTATCATCGCCGCCCCCATGCCGGAGGTAATGTGGTCATAACCCGGCGCAATATCAGTGACTAAAGGCCCCAGGGTATAAAACGGTGCTTCATCACAGCACTCCAGTTGTTTCTCCATATTTTCCTTAATCATATGCATAGGCACATGCCCCGGCCCTTCGATGATGGTTTGCACATCATGCTCCCACGCCACCTTGGTCAGCTCACCGAGCGTTTCCAGCTCAGCAAACTGCGCGGCATCGTTCGCATCAGCTATCGAGCCCGGACGCAAACCATCACCCAGCGAGAAACTCACATCATAGGCTTTCATAATTTCGCAAATATCTTCAAAATGCGTATAGATGAAGTTTTCTTGGTGATGGGCTAAACACCACTTGGCCATAATCGAGCCGCCACGCGAGACAATGCCGGTAACGCGCTTGGCTGTCAGCGGCACATAGCGCAGTAACACTCCGGCATGAATGGTGAAGTAATCCACGCCCTGCTCCGCCTGCTCAATCAGGGTGTCGCGGAACAGTTCCCACGTCAGCTCTTCGGCAATGCCATCGACTTTTTCCAGCGCCTGATAAATGGGTACCGTACCAACCGGCACCGGCGAGTTACGGATAATCCATTCGCGGGTTTCGTGAATATTTTTGCCCGTAGACAAATCCATGATGGTATCCGCACCCCAGCGAATACCCCATGTCAGCTTAGCGACTTCTTCTTCAATGGATGAGCCCAGCGCCGAGTTACCAATGTTGCCGTTGATCTTGACCAAGAAATTACGGCCGATAATCATCGGCTCTAATTCAGGATGGTTAATGTTTGCGGGAATAATCGCCCGTCCACGCGCAATTTCACTGCGCACAAACTCAGCGGTAATTTCTTTAGGAATGCTGGCACCAAAGCTTTGCCCCGGATGCTGACTATCGAGCAAACCGGCTTCACGGGCTTCTTGCAACTTGAGGTTTTCACGGATGGCAACAAACTCCATCTCCGGCGTAATCATGCCCTGCCGTGCATAATGCATTTGGCTCACGTTGCGACCTGCTTTAGCGCGCCTTGGTTTGGTGGTGGCGGCAAAACGCATGGCGTTTAATTGCGCGTCATTGAGGCGCTGCTGACCAAACTCTGAGCTAAGCCCGGGTAATTCTTCGGTATCGCCGCGCTCGGCAATCCACGCACTACGCACATTGGGCAAGCCTTTACGCACATCAATGCTGACGCTAGGATCCGTATAGGGCCCTGAGGTGTCATACAGCAATACCGATGCATTGGGCTCTTGGCCTTGCTCGGTTATAGTGGGGGTTAAACTGATTTCCCGCATCGGCACGCGTATATCTGGGCGCGAACCCGATACATAGACTTTGCGTGAATTAGGAAAGGGTTGAATGGACTGAGCGTCCACTTGGGCGGTATCACTAAGGTGTTGCGACAGCTTTTGCGTCATGTTCAGGGTCTCCGGTTACAGAACAAAAAACTGTCAGGGGAACCTGTTCACAAAAAATAGAGGCGCCAAGACTCACTACTCCTCTTCTCTTGTTTCCTACGCGGGTATTAACCCGATCAGGTTCAACGGGATCCGGCAAATGCCAATCTCAGCCTAAATCAGGCGCCCCGACAAGAATCAATCACCATAAGAACAGATAGCCCGCAAAAGCACAAGCCAGCGCCACGCGCCACGCGCCACGCGCCAAATGGTCACTTGACCCATCCCACTGCAAACTTTAGTCTTAAGTATTATTTTTATGAGTCATAACCATGCGCGCCTTACCTATTATTATTGCAGCCAGTTTTTTTATAACCACCAACGCCTATGCTACCCAAACCATTACACAGGCTAATTTGCTGGATGTGTACCAGCTTGCGGTAGAGAACAACTCTGACCTTGCAGCCGCGCACGCAGCATACCGTGCCCGAGCTGAAAACATTCCCCTGGCTCGTGCTGCTTTGTTACCCCAGCTCGGCGCAGGTGCCGGCACCAACCACAGCCGCACCTCAGTGGATACACGCCAGCTGGGTGAGCAAACCAGCAAGCGTAACAGTTACAGCTATCAAGCCACGCTTAGCCAACCCCTGTTTCGCCTTGATAGCTGGTACCAACTCAAAGCTGCACAGGCAGATAGCGAACAAGCAGCGTTGGAACTTTCCGCAACCGAGCAAAGCATTATTTTGCAGAGTGCAGAAGCCTACTTTGCTGTTTTACGCACACAGGATAACCTAGCGGCTAGCCGCGCCGAGGAAGATGCTTTTAAACGCCAATACGATTTGGCTTCAGAGCGTTTTAACGTGGGTTTATCCGACAAAACTGATGTGCTGCAAGCCCAAGCAGCCTATGACGCAGCTCGCGCGAACCGTTTGGTGGCAGAAAACCAAGTGCAGGACGCCTTTCAAGCACTCAGCACCCTAACCAATCAAACGTTTAACGCCCTAGAAGGCGTACGTCACAGTTTGCCCGTCCTGCCGCCCCAGCCCAACGATGCTAATGCCTGGGTCAATAAAGCAACTGCAGAAAACCTACAGTTACAAGCCATGGATTTTGCAGTAACCGCGGCAGAAAATGATTTACGCAAACGTAAGTCCGGTCATGCACCCACCATCGACGCCATTGCACAGCATCAAAAAGGTGACAATGACAGCCTAGGCTTCATCAATAGGGGTATGCCCGGCACGCCCACCTACCATCGTCACGCGGAACAAACCGTGATTGGTTTGCAACTGACTATCCCGCTATACAGCGGCGGTGCAACTTCTGCCAGCGTGCGTCAGGGCGTGCAACAAAGAAATCAAATCGAATATTTAAAAGAAAGTATGCATCGTCAGATCATACAGGATGCGCGCAATCTGCATCGAGCGGTTAACACGGATATCCAACAGGTTCAGGCGCGTAAGCAAACGATTATTTCCAGCCAGAGTGCAGTCGAAGCAACCGAAATTGGTTATGAAGT
>LFTS01000158.1:0-7869 GCA_001513435.1 Gammaproteobacteria bacterium DTU040 | reverse complement strand
GATTATATTTTGAACAATTTGCGCTTACAGCAAGTGGCAGGCAGTCTCAGCCCTAATAACTTACAGGCGCTCAGTCCATACTTGAATCCAGCCTACGATCCAGACAAAGACTTCCTGCCGCCAGACTTAGATGCAGAAATTGAAGCAAACCTCAGAAGAAGATAAACCAACACCAGCAGAGCTACGTTGCTAGCTCTGCCGGTGCAGTATAAATTTACAGGCTTAAGCGCATCGACAAGTCGACTGCCTTAACGTTTTTAGTCAGCGTACCCAGCGAGATAAAATCCACTCCCGTTTCAGCTACTGCACGCAAAGTCTGTTCGTTAATTCCACCAGAGGCCTCCAACTTAACCTGACCCGCATTGAGTTTGACCGCCGTACGCATATCCTCATACGATAGCTCATCAAGCATAATAATATCAGCGCTGGTTTTTAACGCTTCAGCAAACTCATCCAAGTTTTCCACTTCTACTTCGATGGGTTTTTCTGGAGCAATACGGCGTGCAGTTTCCACTGCTTCTTTAATGCCACCACAGGCAGTAATATGATTCTCTTTGATTAAAAACACATCATACAACCCAATACGATGATTATGACAACCACCGCAAGTCACTGCATATTTTTGCGCCAAACGCAGACCCGGAATGGTTTTGCGCGTATCTAACAACTTGATCGGTAAGTCTTTTACCTTATCGGCAAAATAACCGCAGCGCGTAGCAACTGCTGATAGCGTCTGCATAAAGTTCAACGCGGTACGCTCGCCCGTCAATAGCGAACGCGCACTGCCCACCAGCTCAAACAAAACCTGATTGGTAGTCACCCGCTCACCATCGGCCACATGCCAAATCACTTCGACAGTTGGATCAACCTGACGAAAAACCTCATTCACCCAGGCCACGCCACTAATCACTGCATCTTCACGGGTGATCACTCGAGCACGAGCTTGCTGTTCGGCAGGAATGAGTTGCGCTGTTATATCCCCAGTACCCACATCTTCAGCTAAAGCAACCCGCACATTGTCGCGAACCTCTGCCGCAAGTTGCTCGATAGTCAAATTCGCCATGCAACACTCCAAAAAAACAATTTTGTATTATAGAGCCACGCGCTTAAATTATGAAACACCAACACCCCTATCCCCCAACAATAGCTGTGACTGGCTTCAAAGCTTAGATGGGCTGCGCTTGGACTTAAAAAGCGACTGGTTATAATCAATAAAAATTTGACGCCAGATTTCTGACCCTCTTTTTGCAGCATACATTTTCTAGTCTAGGTGTTACTATTAATTATTTGTAAACTCAAGCTACAGGCTTGTTCTCAGAGGAGGTAGCCTATGCAAAATGAAGCCAAGGTTGTGCCTATAAGCCACAGTACCACCTCAAAGAATCTCGGCAATTTGCCACCCGTCCTCTCTTTAGTGCGGGACAATGCCACCCTGCACATCAAAAAAAATCTGCAAGAATTATTTACCTCAGCGGATGACATTTTATTTGAAATGGCCGATCGCGCCACTAGCAATAGTGAACAAAACAGCTTGTTTGAGGCCATGCGCGATTTACGTCTTAAGCGCAAAAGCCTAGAACGCGGCTTTTTCCATGGCTTACTTGATAAATTTAATCAGCTGAATCAACGTTCCATAGGCCGCAGCCGAGTAGAAGAAAAGCTCAACCTAGACACTCTCAGCTTAGTGCAAAATGACGAGCTTGAAGAATCGGTTGCGCTTGAAACCATGATCGCCAAAGTGATGGGGACTGAAGTACAGCCCCTAACTCTGCTCAGCACGCGCCTAGGTCACTTGCTACAGCGCAAAATCAGTAACGATGAGAACCCACTAGGCCCTAAATCACTGGCCACTGCTTTTCTCGAATCCTGCACGATTCTGGGCTTTGAAATCCAGATTAAACTGATTATCTTGAAGCTGTTTGAAAAGGCCGTGCTGGACAATATTCATGCGCTTTACCACGCCAGCAATGAGCTGTTGATAAAGGAAGGGGTTCTGCCCGATCTCAGCAGCCAAACAACCGAGCGAAAACGTCCCTCCGTTACACAAAGGCATGCCACAAGTCATACAGCTGATGCAGACCAACACTCCTTTGGCGTGACGCAAGCAAGTCACACACACATTGCTTTCGATGAGCTGCAAGCATTACTGGGGCATTTGAAGCTTAGCCAAGCAAGCACCCCCGCACCCAGTGACGCGGTACCCATAAGTACACAGGATTTAATGCGTCTGCTGTCTCACTTACAGCAACATAACAACGAACAACATGTAAGCAGTCAAATCGTCCGCAAACAACTCGACAGCATACTGCAACGCGCCAGCCAGCAAAGCAAACGCACGCGCGTCGTAGGTGAAATTGATAACGACATTATCAATCTCGTCTCCATGCTGTTTGATTTTATTTTAGACGACCGCTCTATTCCTAGCGCATTAAAAGCCATGATTGGGCGCATGCAAATTCCACTATTAAAACTGGCTGTTTTAGACAAGTCCTTTTTTGATAACACCAATCACCCTGCACGCCGCCTGTTGAATGAAATTGGCTCTGCTGCACTGGGTTGGAGCGACCAAGATACCAAGCACCAAGACAGTTTATCGCAAAAAATAGAATCCATTGTGCAGCGTCTACAGCATGACTTCTCTGATGACCCCGGTATTTTTAATGAACTGCTAACGGATTTTGCCAGCTTCATGCGTACTGAGCGTCGCCGCAGCGAGCTTCTAGAACAACGTGTTCGTGATGCTGAAGAAGGACGCGCACGCTCTGAGTATGCGCGCGCACAGGTGGAAGAAGCGCTCAATGAACGCTTGTTGGGTAAAACCCTTGCCGAAACCGTGGTACAGATACTGCAAGACTCATGGAGCAAAGTCATGCTGCTTAACCATCTCAAATATGGTGAGCAATCCAATCAATGGAAAAGCAGCTTAGCTGTCATGGATCAGCTGATATGGAGCGTTTCGCCCCATACAGAGCCGGATACCGCACGCAAGTTACGCCTACTTATCCCAAAACTGCTCGAAAAACTGCACGAAGGTTTTAATCAAGCCGCTCTCGATCCTTTCGCTACCTCTTTACTGTTTACCAAACTAGAAGTTTTACATGTGCAGGCTATGCAGCGTGCCAACACACTCTTAGAGCCCGCCCAACCTGCTACTGAGACTGTAAAAGCAACGCCAGCACAATCGCCCCCTAGCACTACAGAACCACCACCAACAGCTGAGCCTACAGAGCCCGCTCAAGAAGAACCTGCCATGGTTGAGGTAAAGGCAAAAATAGCCCTTACTGAGCCTGCCGCTGACGTCGCGCCTGAAGTAGAGGTCGATGAAAATCATCCCGCCTTAGCACTGGTAGATAAGTTAAATGCCGGTAGCTGGTTTGAGCTAACACAGGCTGATGAGCAAAATATTCGCTGTAAGCTGGCTGCCATTATCAAATCTACAGGACGCTATATTTTCGTTAACCGCAGAGGGCTTAAAGTACTGGAGAAAAGCCGCGCCGAGCTTGCTTTAGCTTTTGCAGACGGAACTCTGACGTTGCTGGATGATGCACAGCTCTTTGACCGCGCCCTAGAATCAGTTATCGGTGATTTACGCCGCTTAAAGAGCCGTGATTAAACCTGCATTATTGCTGTGTCGCTGTTGTTACTTGTACCGCTATACAAGGTTGTTCTTCGAGTTGCTGCCAAGCTCCCTGCAAAGGCTGTAACGCAACCAGCCCCAACTGCAACCCCTCTTGTTGCTGCGTAACTCGCCAGCTAACTTTTCCTTCATTGTCGGGCAGCAGCAGTTGCCCACTAGCAGACGTGCCACGCACCTGCTCAAAACTTAACCAGTACATTCCCTGTGTTTGTCCACTGTGCACCTGCGGCACAGCACCAAAGCAAAGCTTTAATCCCTGTTCCTGCACGGTAATCTGGATAAGTTGATTGTGAATTCGAACGGGCTGGGTTTTAAATACATCACCCAGCATCAGCCCCAACAAAAATGCCACCAAGCAGAGGCTAGCAAAAAACTTTAACCGTAACTTGCGTCGCGGCAGTTCAGGCAGGGTAGAATCAGCAATTATTTTTTGTCTAGGCTGTCTCATGTTTCACATCATTCTTTTTGAACCGGAAATCCCACCAAACACCGGCAACATCATTCGTCTGTGTGCCAACATTGGCTGCAGCTTACATCTTATCAAGCCTTTGGGCTTTGTTTTTGATGACAAACGCTTACGACGTGCTGGACTGGATTACCAAGAGTTTGCTGAAGTGAAGCTCCATGAGGATCTAGCCAGTTGTTTAACGGCACTTAACCAACCACGTCTGTTTGCCTTTAGCACTAAAGGGCAGCACAGCTATGCAGATGTTCAGTATCAGGCTGGTGATGCTTTTATTTTTGGTCCTGAAACCCGCGGCTTGCCAGACTGGGTGCGTGACAGCATTCCGGCAGAGCAGCTGGTTCGTCTACCGATGCGCGAAAACTCACGCAGCTTAAATTTATCTAATACTGTAGCAGTAGCCGCCTATGAAGCGTGGCGACAATTGAACTTTGCCGACTCTTAGCGTCCTGCCCGAAAAGCACATAGCGACCTGCGCTGTGGTTTCATTTTTATAAGCGTAACGGTTGCATCCTTGCCACCGTTGCTGCCTATAGCCCAACACATACGGCTTATGCATTGAGTACTCCAAGCCCGGAGTATGGGTTGCTTACTAACCGCGACCGGCGCGCTTGCGCTCGTTTTCAGTCAGTAGTTTCTTACGCAAACGAATGGATTGCGGCGTGACCTCTACCAGCTCATCATCCTCAATAAACTCTAGGGCCTGCTCAAGCGTAAAGCGAATCGGAGTGACCAGTTGAACGGTATCTTCCTTACCCGATACACGCATGTTATCGAGCTTTTTCGCCTTGGTGGGGTTAATCGCCAGGTCGTTATCACGGCTGTTAATGCCCGCAAGCTGACCTTCGTAAACCTCTTCACCGGGCGACAGGAATAACTTACCACGCTCTTGCAGGGTTTCTAGCGAGTAGCTTAGCGCCTTACCGGTAGCCATCGAAACCAACACGCCGTTGAGTCGACCGGCCATTTCACCACTCTTCACTTCGCCATAATGGCTAAAGGTACTGGTCAGGATACCTGTGCCTGAAGTGATGGTCATAAATTGGTTACGAAAACCAATTAAACCACGCGCAGGAATAACGTACTCCAAACGCACACGGCCTTTACCGTCTGGAACCATGTCTTTTAGGTCGCCTTTACGCAGGCCCAGTTGCTCCATAATAGGGCCCTGATGCTGCTCTTCAATATCAAAAATCACAAACTCAAACGGCTCTTGTTTGACGCCGTCCACTTCTTTGACAATCACTTCTGGGCGGGAAATCGCCAACTCAAAACCTTCGCGGCGCATGTTTTCAATCAGTACTGACAGGTGCAGTTCACCACGGCCAGATACTTTGAATTTGTCCGGATCACCGGTTTCTTCCACACGCAACGCAACGTTGTGCAGTAGCTCTTTTTCCAGACGCTCTTTGAGGTTACGGCTGGTAACGTACTTGCCTTCTCGACCGGCAAAAGGTGAGTCATTCACCTGAAAGGTCATGCTGACGGTAGGTTCATCAACGGTCAACGGAGGCAATGCTTCTACATGCTGCTGATCACAGAGAGTATCGGAAATAAACAGCGGCTCAAAACCACTGATACAGACGATATCACCTGCTTGTGCTGTTTCAACTTCAACACGCTGCAAACCACGGTGACCCATGACTTTCAGAATACGACCATTGCGTTTCTTACCGGTAGAGTCCACCGCTGTTACAGGCGAGTTGGTTTTAATGCGACCACGGCTAATGCGGCCAATGCCGATAACGCCGAGGAAGTTGTTGTAGTCCAGCGCCGAGATTTGCATTTGGAACGGACCATCCACATCCACTTTAGGCGGCTGCACAAAGTCGATAATTGCTTGGAATAACGGGTCCATATTCTCAGCCATTTCGCTCGGGTCCATACCGGCAATGCCGTTCAGCGCACTGGTGTACACAATGGGGAAATCAAGCTGCTCATCGGTCGCGCCGAGGTTGTCGAACAGGTCAAAAATCTGATCAATAACCCAGTCTGGACGCGCGCCCGGGCGGTCAATTTTGTTAACCACCACAATAGGGTTCAAACCGGCCTGGAACGCTTTTTGGGTTACAAAACGGGTTTGCGGCATCGGGCCATCAATGGAGTCAACCACTAGCAGCACACAGTCCACCATGCTCATCACGCGCTCAACTTCACCACCGAAGTCGGCGTGACCGGGCGTATCCACGATATTGATGGCGTAATCATGCCACTTGATGGCGGTGTTTTTCGCCAAAATGGTAATGCCACGTTCTTTTTCTTGGTCATCAGAGTCCATCACACGGTCTGACTCAAGCTCTTTGCGGTCCAAAGTCCCTGAGGCACGCAGCAAAGCATCGACCAGAGTGGTCTTGCCGTGGTCAACGTGGGCAATAATGGCAATATTACGTAAATTATCTATCACTGTAGTTGTCTCTAGTAGTTAACATTTAAATCGAATTTGGGACTTTTTGGCCGCGCCAGTCCATACGCTTTAGCTTCTATTGCAGAAAGATCGCTAAGGCCGATACACCCGCACATTGGTGTGACCCTCATGCAGCAGATGATGCACATGCAGGCGACTCATCACCCCTTTGTCACAATAGAGCAGGTACTGGCGGTTAGCGTCCAGCTCTTTGAAACGGTTATTTACCGCATAAAACGGCATGTGTAGCAGCTCGATATCAGCCAACTGTAAGGGCTTATCCTCGCACTCATGCGGATGACGGATATCAATCACTATCTGCCCTGGCAACGCTTGGCTGACGGTTTCTACCTGCACATCCTGGCTTAACTCTTCAAGCAGTTTGTCCACGGTAATGAAGCGCGCTCGACTGATCGCACGGTCCAAAATACTCATATCCAAACGCTCTTCTTCGCGCATCACTCGACCCAATCGTGCCTTGGTAGTCGGATTCACCGAAATCACGCCACAGTATTCCGGCATATTTTTAGCAAAATCCGCCGTGCCGATGGCTTCAGCCGTATCGATAATCTCTTGCTTATGCGTGGCAACCAGAGGGCGAAGCACCAACTTTTCGATGGCTTTATCAATCACCGACAGATTAGTGAGCGTTTGGCTAGATACTTGTGAAACGGCCTCACCTGTTGCTAGGGTTTCAATATGCAACCCATCGGCGATACGTTCAGCCGCACGGAGCATCATGCGTTTAAGCACTACGCCCATGTGGCTGTTATCCACAGTATTGAGAATATCAGCCAGCACTTCTTCAAAGGGTACACTAATAAACAGCACCCTATGGGAGAGACCGTATTTTTCCCACAAATACTGGGTTACTTCCATCACACCCAATTCATGGGCACGACCACCCAGATTAAAAAAACAAAAATGGGTCAACAATCCGCGACGCATGAGCTGATAGGCAGCCACGGTAGAGTCAAAGCCGCCAGACATTAGCACTAAGGCTTGCTCAATAGAGCCTAACGGGAAGCCACCCATACCTGCATGGCGTGCATGCTCAACCATTAAGCGCTGATGACGAATTTCTAGACGTACTTCTACATCGGGTCGATTTAACTCTATCCCCGCTGCCGCGCATTGATGACGTAGCAGACTCCCCAACGAGCGCTCAACATCCATGGAGGTAAACTCATGTTTGCCCACTCGCTTACAGCGTACAGCAAAGGTTTTACCCTGCAACAAAGGTGCGTAATGCTCAGCACACAACTGCGCGATGGTTTCCATAGAATCTGGCAGTGGATACTCCTGCACTTGGTATGAGTGTGCAATACCGGGCGTATTGCTGAGCCGCTCAAATAACTCTTGCTG
>LFTS01000121.1:394-4609 GCA_001513435.1 Gammaproteobacteria bacterium DTU040 | reverse complement strand
CTAAAACACATCCTTGCAATAGTTAAATAGCGTTTTTTACTGTTTTTTAAGCAAAAAAAAACGCGGCACTAAGGCCGCGTTTTCCGTTCGTTGTAAAGTTAGTTCTTATCTTTATCAACAATTTTGTTTGCCGCAATCCAAGGCATCATGCCGCGCAGTTTTTCACCCACAACTTCAATGGGGTGCGCTGCGTTGTTACGGCGGTACGCAGTCATGGATGGGTAGTTGGTTGCACCTTCAGTGATAAACATCTTGGCGTATTCACCATTCTGAATACGCTTGAGCGCGTTACGCATGGCTGCACGCGACTCTTCATTAATTACTTCTGGGCCTGTTACGTACTCGCCGTACTCTGCGTTGTTGGAGATAGAGTAGTTCATGTTCGCAATACCGCCTTCGAACATCAGGTCTACGATAAGCTTCAACTCGTGCAAGCACTCAAAATAAGCCATTTCAGGCGCATAACCCGCCTCAGTCAAAATCTCGAAACCAGCCTTAACCAACTCAACCGTACCACCACAGAGAACCGCCTGCTCACCGAACAAGTCAGTTTCAGTTTCGTCTTTAAATGTGGTTTCAATAATACCGGTACGACCACCGCCCACACCGCTAGCGTAGGACAGCGCTAAGTTTTTAGCGTTGCCGCTGGCGTCTTGGTAGATAGCGATTAAGTCTGGGATACCACCGCCACGCACAAACTCAGAGCGTACAGTGTGGCCTGGTGCTTTTGGCGCAATCATAATTACGTCCAAGTCTGCACGTGGCACTACTTGGTTGTAATGAATAGAGAAACCATGAGCAAACGCAAGCGTTGCACCCTGCTTAAGGTTTGGCGCTAATTCTTCACGGTACAGCTGACCTTGGAATTCATCTGGCGTTAGAACCATTACAACGTCAGCTTGTTTAACTGCAGTGGCTACATCAGCAACTTTTAAACCATGGGCTTCAGCTTTGGCGATAGAGCTTGAGCCGGCACGCAGACCAACAGTTACATCTACACCTGAGTCCTTCAGGTTGCAGGCGTGCGCGTGACCTTGCGAACCGTAACCAATGATGGCTACCTTTTTACTTTGAATAAGGGAAAGATCGCAATCTTTGTCGTAATACACTTGCATGGAATTCTCCTAAAAATGAGGGGGAACGACCCCCCTCCAAATAAATTAAAGGGTTAAAACTTTATCGCCACGGGAAATACCGGTCACACCACTGCGCACCACTTCCATAACAGAGGTTGTGCCAATAGCTTGGATAAAACTATCGAGCTTATCCGTCGTACCTGTTAGCTGCACTGTATAAAGCGTCGGCGTGACATCAACAATCTGGCCACGGAAAATATCTACCGTACGCTTAATCTCAGCACGCTGGGCACCGCTGGCCTTCACTTTAATCAACATCAACTCACGCTCCACATGTGAGCCTTCAGTCAGGTCAACCAGCTTTACCACTTCAATCAGTTTATTGAGGTTTTTGGTAATTTGCTCAATGACTTCTTCTTTACCAATGGTAGTCAAGGTCAAACGCGACAGCGTGGGATCCTCTGTAGCTGCCACTGTTAAGCTTTCAATATTGTAGTTGCGCTGGGAAAACAAACCAATTACACGCGACAAAGCACCGGGCTCATTTTCCATCAGCAAAGAAATAATATGTCTCATGGTTAAGTCCGCTCCGTTTTGCTAAGCCACATATCACGCATTGCACCATCACGAATCTGCATTGGGTACACGTGCTCACTGGTATCCACTTGAATATCAAGGAAAACCAATCGATCTTTCATTGCAAAGGCTTTTTCCAAAGCAGGCTTCAGATCTTTAGGTTCGGTTACACGGATACCAACATGGCCATAAGACTCAACCAACTTAACAAAATCAGGCAACGACTCCATATAGGAGTGCGAATAGCGGCTGTTATACTGCATATCCTGCCATTGACGTACCATGCCTAATGCGCCGTTATTTAGGTTTACGATCTTCACCGGCAAATCATATTGCAAGCAGGTGGACAGTTCCTGAATGTTCATCTGAATACTGCCTTCACCCGTTACACAGGCGACCTCTTCTTCAGGGAAACTCAGCTTAATACCCATGGCAGCAGGAAAACCAAAGCCCATCGTTCCCAGGCCACCCGAGTTAATCCAACGGTTAGGCTTATCGAAGCGGTAGTATTGCGCTGCGAACATTTGGTGCTGCCCCACATCAGAAGTGATGTAAGCGTCGCCCTTGGTCACTTCATACAGCGCCTCAATGACCGCCTGTGGTTTGATAATATTGCCGTCACCTTCGTCATAAGGATAGAGACGACCCTGACCACGCCACTCATCAATTTGCTTCCACCAGCTAGATACCACCTCTGGCACCGGCAAAGTGTTGATATCTTTAAGCTCAGCCAGCATATCGTTTAATACGCTATCTACCGGCCCAACAATTGGGATATCTGCTTTGATAACTTTAGAAATGGTCGCCGGATCAATATCAATATGAATGATTTTGGCATTTGGGCAAAACTTAGCCACGCCATTTACCACACGGTCATCGAAACGTGCACCTACAGCAAAGAGCACATCACAATGGTGCATAGCAAGGTTAGCTGTGTAGCTACCATGCATACCAGGCATACCAACAAACTGACGATCAGCACCGGGATAAGCACCCAAACCCATCAGGGTTGTGGTTACCGGCATATTAAGCTTTTGTGCAATCTCAGTGAGTTGCTTGGATGCATGACCTAGCACCACACCACCACCAGCAAACAACAGCGGACGCTTGGCTTCAATCAGCATTTCTGCTGCTTTGCGAATCTGACCTGAATGTCCACGGGTGGCTGGCGCGTATGAGCGCAGCTTTACTTTCTTAGGGAAGTTGTATTCGTACTTATCCACCAAGTTAGTCATATCCTTAGGGATATCAACAACCACAGGGCCAGGACGACCCGACTCAGCGATATAAAACGCCTTTCTAATAATCTCTGGAATCTCAGAAGGATGCTTAACGATAAAACTGTGTTTAACAATGGGACGCGAAATACCAATCATGTCCGTTTCTTGGAATGCATCTGTTCCTACGGCGGTACTGGCAACCTGCCCAGAAATAACCACCATTGGAATCGAGTCCATATGCGCCGTAGCAATACCTGTAATAGCATTGGTTGCGCCAGGTCCCGAGGTGACTAAAACCACCCCTGCTTTACCTGTCGCGCGCGCGTAGCCATCGGCCATGTGCGTAGCTGCTTGTTCATGACGAACTAAAACATGCACCAATTCACTTTCTTTAAAAAGCGCATCGTAAATGTGCAATAAGGCCCCACCTGGGTAGCCATAAATATATTTGACACCTTGGTCTCGCAATGAGCGAACAACCATTTCAGCGCCGGATAATAATTCCACGGTATACACCTCTATACGCTAGTATTTTATTCAAAAAACTCATTAACCCAGCACGAGGTAACGCGATACGGGTATAGCGGACGGCACGGATACATGCCTAAGTACTTTGAATAACTGCATGTGTCTGCTTATTCAAAACTTCCTAAGAACATCGCTACTCAAGCCTTTTTGAGACTCATCGCAGCCAAACATGAATTGTTTAGATTTAGCCAGCTTAAGTCAAGTCATACAGCTGTTTTCTCTATCTTTTTGCCTTCTTTAATTAAAACCCATCAATTTCCCACACTGTGAGCAATTACCACCCCTTACCTAAAGCAAATTAGGTATATTGTGCTCAGCGTTGTAAATTGTCTGCCACCACCGGAATTCATAATCAGGATTAATCGTTATGCGCACACTTAATGCTCGTTTTTTAATGGGTTTGCTCGTACTATTTTTTAGCTCCGCCATCAGTGCTGCCCCGATTTATAAGTGGGTTGATAAAAACGGCACTGTCCACTTCGGTTCAGAACCGCCAACCCACATAGAAGTGGAGAAAATCTCTACTAAAGCAGCCAAACCCCAACCGCTGCCCGAACCCCAACCCAGCCATAACAGCGTTGAAAACAAAGTTCCCAGCCAAGAAGAAATTGACAAGCAAGTGCGCAAACAGGTTGCTGAAGAACAAGCTACGCTAAACAAACAGTGCACAGAAATGCGTACACGGCTCTCTCAACTAAAAAACAATCCTCGCCTACTGGCTGAGATTGACGGCACAATTACTCGCCTAACTGAAGAGCAGCGCCAAGAGCGCATCCAAGAGCTTGAGCAGAAAATCAAAGAATTCTGTGACTAGC
>LFTS01000121.1:0-290 GCA_001513435.1 Gammaproteobacteria bacterium DTU040 | reverse complement strand
TTAATTTTTTTAGCAGACTTCCCACCCCACTTCACAGCCGCAATATGTTTTGCTTATTCGCCCTAAGCATGAATAATGTGCGCTTAGTTTTTTTGGAGTTTTATTATGTGGTTTCGCAATTTATTGGTTTATCGTTTGAATTTGGCACAAGAGTTAAGCCCTGAGCAACTGGAGCAGGCCTTAGCCACCAAGCCTGCCCTCCCCTGCGGCAGTCAAACCTTGTCTACTTACGGCTTTGTTGCGCCGCTAGGCCGCTCAGAAGACGCCTCCCTTATACACCACGCACAAGG
>LFTS01000129.1 GCA_001513435.1 Gammaproteobacteria bacterium DTU040 | reverse complement strand
TAACAGATGCTGCCGTTCTAGAAAAAGGTATAACAAACACGCTTTATCGTCTGTTTTTATTGCTTTTATTGAAGATACCCCTTGCAACTCGTAAGTTTTGCTTATACTTTACCAGTTATTTTTACTAGACCTAATTAATTATTATGACTACAGAACAAATTTCCACCGCGCCCACGGGCGAGTTGTCTTACCCTAAAAACAGACTACTTGCGGCCAGCGGAATCACAGCTTTACTGTGTTTTACTTTGATGGTTTACCCCTCGCGCCAAGTTGAAGCCAAGAAAACCTTTCTTGATGTGTCCTCTGAAGAAGTCTCCTACATTGACCAACAAACTGAGTTTTTTGACGGCATCGAGACCGACACTGAGTTCGCCGGCATTGAAGGCACTTACAGCCTTGAAGACGAACCTACCGACGAGCCTTTGACCCCTACGGCTGAAGTTGAGCAAGATACCCAGCAAATCGTAGTGGTTAAAAGCGGTGATACGCTATCAAGTATTTTCTCCAATGTAGGTCTAAGCAATGCTGTTTTGATGGGAATTCTTGAGCAAGATCCTAAAGCCAAGCGTTTTACCAATCTGAAGATCAATCAAAAACTGGTTTTTACCTTCAACCCTGACCGTACACTTAAAGAATTAGCCAGTGATATCAGCCCACTAAAAAGCATTCATATTACTCAAGCCGCTGCCAGCGACACCTATAGCTTTAGCGAGCAGGTTAAGCAAACATCAACAGAGCATAAAGTGGTTTCTGGCACCATTTCGCAAACCCTGCTCGGCGCAACAAAAGAAGCTGGCCTGCCTTACAAGCTCACTCTGGATCTGGCTAACATCTTTGGCTACGACATCGATTTTGCGCAAGACCTGAGAAAAGGCGATAATTTCAGTGTTGTATACGAGCAGAAAAAAATAGATGACAAGGTCGTTAGCAGTGGCAATATTTTAGCCGCCCAGTTTACTAACAGAGGCAAAACCTATACCGCTGTTCGTTATACCAACAAACAAGGCTATACAAGCTATTACGATGACAAAGGCAGCAGCACACAGAAAGCTTTTATTCGCACCCCTGTTGATTTTAGCCGCATTAGTTCAAGATTCAACCTAGGCCGCAAACATCCAGTACTCAACACTATTCGTGCACACAAAGGCGTGGATTATGCTGCCCCTATAGGCACACCCGTAAAAGCCACCGGGGACGGTAAAATAATTGTGGCGGGCCGCCGTGGTGGTTATGGCAATACAGTAATTATTCAGCACGGCAACAAATACCGCACTGTATACGCTCACCTTAGAGGTTTCGCTAAAGGTATCCGCAGTGGCTCACAAGTCAAACAAGGGCAGGTTATTGCTTACGTTGGAACCACAGGTTTATCGACGGGACCACACCTGCATTATGAATTTCAGGTTAATGGCGTGCACGTTGATCCACTCAGCCATACGCTGCCCGCAGCAGACCCTATTCCAAAAAACGAGCTTGCTCGTTTCAAGCAACAAGCAGCTCCTCATCTAGCTATGCTTGAACAAAGCAATGCGCAGATTGCGATGGCTGATAAAGAGTAAGTTCGGTGCTCAAATACATAGGCATAATGTCAGGCACCAGTTTGGATGGGCTTGACATATGCCTAGTGGAAATAAACAGCACGATACAGCTCATCGATAGTACCTATCTCGATTTTCCCTCCGAGCTTCGCCAAGAGCTTTTACAACTTTGCTCCCCCACACATAACGAACTTGAACGCCTATCGCTGGCTGAACAACAGTGGGCCAGACTCGCTGCTCAAGGTGTGAAGCAACTGTTACAACAGCAAAATCTTACAGCAGCTGATATCACGGGCATTGGCAGTCACGGGCAAACTATTCGTCATCATCCAGAATTAGGTTTCAGCGTTCAAATTGGTGCTCCCGCTTTGTTAGCCGAGCTTACCAACATCAGTGTCGTCAGTCATTTCCGTCAACGTGATATCGCTGCAGGTGGTCAAGGTGCACCGCTTGTCCCAGCCTTCCATGAATGGGTGTTTAAGCCAGACGCACGCAGCAAAGCGATCGTCAATATCGGCGGCTTTAGTAATATTACTTTTTTAAACGCTAACTTACCTACCACCGGCTTTGATTGCGGTCCTGGCAACGCGTTACTCGATGCTTGGATACAGCAGCATCAACAGCAGTTATACGACAATAATGGCGCATGGGCTGCATCGGGTGTGCTCTCTGATAGGCTTTTACAGCAGCTGCTACTGGCTGATTTCTTCCATCAACAAGGACCTAAAAGCACTGGGCGCGAGCTATTTAACCTACCTTGGCTATCACAACAGCTCAGCAGTTTTCCTGAACTATCTACCGCTGATGTGCAGTGTACGTTGGTAGAGCTAACCGCTACAGCTATTAGTCAAGCCGTTCAGCAACACTCACAGGCTGTGCAGGAGCTTTGGGTGTGTGGTGGTGGCGCGCACAACGGTTATTTGCTTAAACGACTCAGCGTGCATTTGCCCAACACTAAGGTCGGCGTAACCGACGAACAGGGTGTGCCAGCAGACTGGATGGAAGCCATGGCTTTTGCTTGGCTCGCTTACTGTTGTTTAACCAAGCAGCCTGCTAACTTGCCCGAGGTGACTGGCGCCCAAGGACCTAGAATATTAGGCGCTATTTACCCAGCCTAGACGGAGAAGGACGAACCGCAACCACAGGTGGTGGTGGCGTTAGGGTTATTGATAATGAAGCGCGAGCCTTCTAGACCTTCGGTATAGTCCACCTCAGCACCTGCTAAATACTGAAAGCTCATAGGATCAACTACTAGTCTAACGCCTTCGCGATACACGACCGTATCATCCTCAGCGAGTTCTTCATCGAAAGTAAAGCCGTACTGGAAACCGGAACATCCGCCGCCTGTAATAAATACACGCAGCATCAGACGATCATTGCCTTCTTCATCAATCAGGCTCTTAACTTTCTGGGCAGCGACCTCGGTAAAATGCATTGCCGCTGTTGGCTCGAATGATTCAACACTCATAGTTTATGTCTCACTAAAAAACTTTTGTATATCCTATCAAATTAGTCAAGTATCTGCACTGATTTTATGGCATTAATGCAGGAGCGTGCAAACCCAGCTTTTCATCTAGAGCAAACATAATATTCATATTCTGCACGGCTTGACCGGAAGCGCCCTTCACGAGGTTATCGATGGCCGACAAAATCACCACTTTGCTGCCATTTTGTGGGCGTTGCACAGCAATGCGGCACATATTAGAGCCCTTAACGCTGCGCGTTTGCGGGAGCATTCCTGCAGGCAGCACATCGACAAAGGGTTCGCTAGCATAACGTTGTTCGAACAGCTGCTGCACATCAATAGTTTGATCAATGTCAGCGGTATAGAGCGTGGCGTGAATCCCACGAATCATCGGCACTAAATGCGGCACAAAGGTAACTTGCATAGCTTTCTTAGCTGCACGTGAGAGACCTTGCTCAATCTCAGGCAAGTGACGGTGTCCGTTCACTGCGTAAGCCATTACGTTCTCGGTGGCCTCACAGAATAATGAGCCCAACTTGGTTCCGCGACCCGCACCACTAACCCCTGAAACACAGCTTGCGATTAAATGCTGGCCATTCAACAGGCCCTGCTCGGCTAAGGGTAAAAAACCCAGTTGCACGGCGGTAGGGTAACAGCCGGGGACAGCGATTAAGCGTGCACCTTTGATGCTCTCTCGGTTCACTTCAGGTAAGCCGTAAACCGCTTGGCTCATTAGCTGCGGTGCGCCATGGGCTTGGCCGTACCACTTCTCCCACAGTGCAATATCCTCTAAGCGAAAATCAGCCGACAGATCAATCACTCGGGTTCCGGTTGCCAGAATGTCTGCGGCCATGCCGTGCGCGACGCCATGCGGAGTGGCAAAAAATACGACGTCACAGGTTCCTAGCTCTTGCGCACTGGGATTACTGAATTTTAGATCATCATAGTAGCCACGTAAATTTGGGTACATATCCACCACGGATACGCCTTCTTCGGTACGCGAGGTAATTATTTCTACCTGCGCCTGCGGATGCTGCGACAAAATGCGTAACAGCTCCACGCCTGTGTAGCCGGTACCCCCGACAATAGCGACCTTTATCATCACCACACCTCAAACTCTGAACAAAATTTATGTTTGCAAGATGAATACTGAGTTACAACGTACTACTATAGTAACAAGATTCCCAAGTTAGCAGCGCAATTAATCCCTAGGGATTTGCTTTAAATCTCGTACTGGAGCTACACCTAATGACCTATCTTTGGCTAAAAGCCTTACACATCATCGCGGTAATTTGCTGGTTTGCCGGCTTGTTTTATCTGCCTAGACTCTTTGTTTATCATGCTTCTAGCGATGACCAAGTAAGTCACGAGCGTTTTTGCATTATGGAGCGCAAACTTTACCGCGGTATTATGCACCCCTCCATGGTTGCCACGGTAATTTTTGCTGTCAGCATGCTGTACATTAATCCAGCCTTACTCAAAATGCCCTGGATGCATATAAAAATCACCCTTGGTTGCTTGCTGATTGTTTATCATTTTTCACTGGGCATGTTTCTCAAGCGCTTTGCCACCCAAGCTAACAGCAAATCCCATGTATTTTACCGTTGGTATAACGAACTGCCGGTCATTTTCTTGTTGGCGATCGTATTTTTAGCCATCTTAAAACCCAGCTTTTAAATAGACTCAACAGCGTATTGAATCCATCAGCCTGCATGCACAGTGCGACTAGCCGCCCAATTGCGCAGGGCGGCTAGTTCTTCGGCCATTAACACTGCTAGCGGAACTGTACGCTGCAACATTTCTACTAACAGCTGCTGCCCAACATCTATTTGACGCGCCTGCGCCGCATAGAGCGCTGAAACCACTGCCTGCTCAATTTCCGCGCCCGAGTAGCCCTCTGTCAGCATCGCCAGTTCCGGTAGGTTGAAATACTGCAACGCCAGTTCACGCCGCTCAAGGTGAATGCGGAAAATTTCTTCGCGTACTTTAGGCTCTGGTAAATCAACAAAAAATATCTCATCAAAACGACCCTTGCGCATTAGCTCAGGCGGTAAGCGCTTGATTACGTTCGCCGTAGCCACCACAAATACAGGCGTTTTTCGCTCTGCCATCCAGGTTAGTAAGGTGCCTAAAATTCGCTGGCTAACCCCGCCATCCAACTCACCTGTAGCCAAACCCTTTTCCACTTCGTCCATCCACAGCACGCAAGGCGACATCCGCTCAGCCAAAGCCAAGGCCTCGCGTAAATTGCGTTCTGTCTCGCCAAAGAACTTGTTATACAGCGTGGCGAAATCCAGGCGTAATAAAGGCAAACCCCATAATCCTGCTACGGCTTTGGCTGCCAAACTCTTACCGCTACCCTGCGCACCAAGCAGCAGCACACCCTTGGGCATATCCTGCATATTATTAGCCATAAATGCAGCCTGACGCTCTGCCAGCCAACGCTTAAGATTAACCAGTCCGCCGACATCAGCAAATCGTGCCACATCGGCCTCATAGGTCAGCACATCTTCCAGATCCAGCAGTTGAAACTTAGCCTTATTAAGCTCCGGCAAGTCTTCTTGCGTGATAGCACCGTCATCACAAATAATACTACGCGCCAAAGTACGCGCATCCGCATGGCTTAAACCACGCAGGTTTTTAACCACTTGTTGCATTGTTTTATTATCTGAGCGCACGCGCACACCACGATTTTTCTGACTCCAGTTGGCCGCCTCCTCGCGCACAATGGCTAGCAGCTCATCTTCGCTGGGCAAGGCTAAGTTAAAGCGTGCAGCATAGCGCTGAACTTCAACCGGTAGTTTTAACGCATGGGATACTAAGATTAGCGTTGGCTTATGCACTCCCTCTGCTATCGCAATATCCTTAATTAAACGCACAATCAAAGGGTTATCTTGCCAGTAAGGGTGCAAATCGAAAAAAACGTACATGCCGTCTTGCAAATCAGCTTTTACATAACGCAAAGCCGCTTCCACCTCATGAGCACTTTCTATGCGGCTGCCCTTAAAGTCCATTCTGCGCATACCCTCGGTAATTGACCAAACCACTAAGCTAGTTCCGCGCTGCACCGCCACAGAGGTTAGCGTTTCCAACACCCTTAATTCATCCCATGACCTG
>LFTS01000102.1 GCA_001513435.1 Gammaproteobacteria bacterium DTU040 | reverse complement strand
TGGTGCAACCCAAATAGAGTTACGTCAAACTGAGCCGCTGATAGGCTTTATAGGCCGCTTGGTGACGCAAAAAGGTGTAGATCTCATCACTCAAGTCATTCCAGAGCTGCTCGAAAAGCAGGCGTTAAATTTCGTGTTGGTCGGTGCGGGTGAGGAACATTATGAAAACGCCTTTCGGGAACTTGCTCAAACCTATCCAGATCGGGTTTTTGTGCATATTGGTTATTCAGAAGCACTGGCGCATCAGGTTGAAGCAGGCGCAGATATGTTTTTGATGCCATCACGCTTTGAGCCCTGTGGTTTGAATCAAATGTACAGCCTTGCTTATGGCACGCCTCCCATTGTGCATTACACCGGCGGACTTATTGACACGGTTATCAATGCCAGTGATGAAAATGTTGCCAATAAAACGGCAACGGGTTTTGTGTTCTATGAGCCAACGGTACACGCCTTACGCTCAACAATTGAGCACGCGCTATTTCTCTACAGTAAGCCAAGAACTTGGCAGCAAATACAGAAAAATGGAATGAGCCATAACTTTGATTGGCAGCAGAGCGCACAGAAATATATTCAGTTACTTACTAAGGAAATATAAATGGTTAAGCAGAAAACTGCAGTTGTTACAAAAGAGATTGAGAGCGACGTGGATACCCTGGAACGTGATTTTATGCACTATTTACGTTATCACCTAGGGCGCGAGTTAACGTCTAGAGATGAATATCAGCTCAGATCACTTATTTATGTTGTACGTGATCGTTTAGTAGAGAACTGGAAAAAAACTTGGAGTAGCTATCAACAGAACAGCTCGAAGCGCGGTTATTATCTGTCAATGGAGTTTTTGATTGGCCGCTCATTACGCAACAACCTGCTCAACCTTGGGATTGAGGGCGAAGTTGGTGCCGCTTTAGAGAAACTGGGTTTAGAGCTGGAAGAAGTTGAGCAACTAGAGATTGATGCCGGTCTAGGTAACGGTGGCCTTGGTCGTTTGGCAGCGTGCTTTATTGACAGCTGTGCCACGCTGCAGTTGCCAGTGATGGGTTATGGCTTACGTTATGAATACGGCATGTTCCGTCAGATTATTAAAGATGGATTTCAGATTGAGGAGCCGGACCATTGGTTAGGTTTTGGCGCATATCCGTGGGAATTAAAGCGTGCCGAATACACGCGTGTCGTTAAGTTCGGTGGCTATTGTCGCACATTCGTAAATCCTAAAACCGGTTTGCTAATAGTGCACTGGGAAGATGCAGAGGAAGTATTGGCTGTTCCTTTTGATGTGCCAATTCCCGGCTATAAAAACAAAACTGTTAATACCTTGCGTCTGTGGGATGCGTCGGCCGCTGAAGACTTTAAGCTCACTGCGTTTAACCAAGGCTCTTATTTTGAGGCTGTAGCCGCGAAAAACGAAGCAGAAAATATCACGATGGTGCTCTATCCCAACGATAGTAGCGAAAGCGGTAAAGAGCTGCGTTTGCGCCAGCAGTACTTCTTAGTCTCCGCCAGTCTGCAAGACATCGTGGCCAACTGGGAGCGCCATAACGACAGCTATGATAACTTTGCCGAGAGAAACGTTTTCCAGCTGAATGACACCCACCCAAGCTTAGCTGTAGCTGAGCTAATGCGCATTTTGGTCGATGAAAAGCGCCTAAGCTGGGATGAAGCGTGGGCTATTGTTACCGCAACGATGGCCTATACCAACCACACCCTGCTGCCTGAGGCGCTAGAAACATGGCCGGCCGAGCTGATGAACCGCTTGCTGCCACGTCCGATGCAAATTATTGAGGAAATCAACCGTCGTTTCTTGGTGCAAGTGGCTATGAAATGGCCGGGTGATATCGAACGCCAGCGCCGCATGTCCATCATTGGTTCGCAGGGTGAAGTGCGCATGGCGTACCTAGCCATTACTGGTAGTTTCTCGGTAAATGGCGTGGCTGCACTGCATTCGCAACTGCTCAAGGAAGGTCTGTTTTATGACTTCTATCAGCTTTGGCCACATAAATTTAATAACAAAACCAATGGCGTTACGCAGCGTCGTTGGATGGCTGCCTGTAACCCGGGTTTACGCCAGTTATTAGATAAGACTCTAGGCGAGACCTGGGTAACGGATTTGAGCCAGTTGAGCAAGTTAGAAAAATATCTAGATAACAAAACCTTCCGTAAAAAGTGGTGTGCAATCAAGCTGGAAAATAAAGAGCGCTTGGCCGCCTTGATTGAGCGAGAGGTTCAAATCAAGGTTGACCCCAGTTCCATGTTTGACGTGCAAGTTAAGCGTATTCATGAGTACAAGCGTCAACTGCTCAATGCACTGCATATTATCCATTTGTATAACCGTATTAAACGTGGTGATACCGATAATTGGACCAACCGCGTGATGATTTTTGGGGGTAAAGCGGCGCCGGGTTATGTCATGGCTAAGCAGATCATTAAGCTCATCAATAACATCGCTAAAGTGGTTAACAATGACCCCGATGTGGGCGACAAGCTTAAAGTAGTATTTATTCCAAACTACAGCGTTTCCAGTATGGAAGTCATTGCCCCGGGTACTGACTTATCGGAACAAATTTCTACTGCCGGTAAAGAAGCATCGGGTACGGGCAATATGAAGTTCATGATGAACGGTGCATTGACTATCGGCACGTTAGACGGTGCCAACGTTGAAATCCGTGAGGCGGTTGGTGAAGAAAACTTCTTCCTCTTCGGTCTCACTGCGGATCAAGCCTTGGCAAAAGCTGGGCGTTATAACCCGCAGGATTACATCGATAATGATCATGACTTGCAGGCTGTAATGCGCTTGCTGGAAGTCGGGCATTTTAACCAGCATGAGCCAGGCATCTTCAACGATATTATTGCATCACTGAAAACGCATCACGACCAGTGGATGGTATTAGCAGATTTTCGCAGCTATGTTGATATGCAAGCCAAAGCTGCTGATGCCTATCAGGATAAAGAGCACTGGACGACCCTGAGTATTCTTAACACAGCGCGTAGTGGTGTGTTCTCTACGGATAGAACCATGGAGCAATACAACGATGAAATCTGGAAGCTGCCCAAGGTTGCAGTCAAGTAGTTATTGGGTAAGGGTGTGAGCGCTAGGTTCGCACCCGTTCTGATACTTTCTAGAGTTTTATTATTATGCTGAATGCTTATTATAATCTAAGTATTGATTTTTCTGATCCACGCAAATTGGTTTCGTTTGGCACCTCGGGTCACCGGGGTTCTGCGTTGGCTGGCACTTTCAACGAAAAACATTTGCTGGCAATTGCACAAGCAGTTGCTGACTATCGGCAGTTGCAAGGAGTTAATGGGCCGTTGTTCTTAGGGCTCGATACGCACGCCTTGTCACGCCCAGCGTGGCAAACTGTGGTATCGGTACTGGTGGCCAATCAGGTCGATGTGCGCGTAGCCAAAGATAATCTGGTTACTGCTACGCCCTTGATTAGTCGCGCTATTTTAACCTACAACGCCACACAGCCCGCAGCTCAGGCTGATGGTTTGATTATTACGCCGTCGCATAACCCGCCAGAAGACGGTGGGATTAAATACAACCCACCCAATGGTGGACCCGCAGATACAGAGGTGACGGATTGGATACAGCAGCGTGCCAATGACTATTTATTGCAGGGTTGTAGCAAGGTACGTCAGCTGGAACTTGCCGCTGCGCTAGCGCAGGTTGCTGAGTATGACTATGTAGGTGAGTATGTGGCTGAGCTGGCCAAGGTTGTTGATATGACAGCTATCCGCCGTGCTAAATTAAAAATCGCTGCTGACCCTATGGGTGGTAGTGCTTTGCCGGTATGGCAAATGCTGGCGCAGGATGAGAGTCTGGGCATTAGCGTCACTAACCCTGTCATTGATGATAGCTTTGCTTTTATGCCGCCCGACCACGATGGGCGCATTCGTATGGATTGCTCCAGTACAGCCGCCATGGCTAATTTACTGGACATCCGCCACGACTATGATTTGGCTTTTGGTAATGATCCTGATGCGGACCGCCATGGCATAGTGGATGCGGCGGGCTTGATGAACCCGAACCATTTTTTGTGCGTTTGTGTTGATTACCTGATCGCGCATAGAGAGGGCTGGAGTAAAGCGCTTAAGATCGGTAAAACTTTGGTGACCAGCTCCATGATGGATCGTATCGTGGCCAGTCACGGGCGCACACTCTATGAAGTGCCGGTTGGTTTTAAATGGTTTGTTGAGGGCTTGCATGAAGGTTGGCTGGCTTTTGGCGGTGAAGAAAGTGCTGGAGCCAGCTTAGTCACGTTTGACGCAAAGCCTTGGTCGACCGACAAAGACGGTATTGTATTGTGTTTATTAGCAGCGGAAATTACTGCGGTCACTGGCTTACTGCCTTCTGAATACTATGCGTTGCTGGAGAAAAAGCATGGTACGCCGGTCTATCAGCGTATAGATGCCCCAGCTACAGTCGAGCAGAAGGCGGCCTTTAAACAGCTCACAGCAGCGTCGATTAACCAGACCGAATTGGCAGGCGAGAAAATCATCAGTGTGCTGACGCAGGCGCCTGGTAATCAAGCTTCTATTGGTGGCATTAAAGTGGTGACGCAAAACGGCTGGTTCGCGGCAAGACCTAGCGGTACTGAAGCGTTGTATAAGATTTACGCTGAAAGTTTTATTAGCCAAGCCCATTTGCAGCGTTTAATAGATGAAGCTAAGCAGCTTCTGTCGTCGGTGCTTTAATGGGCTAACGCGCCGTAAAAGTGGCTTTTTGCAGATGCGACTAGTGGTTTTGCAGGTAGTAATTACTTAAGCATCTTCAGCAAATTTGGCTTCAATGAGCTCCACTAACTGGGCTAGCGCAGGTTCGGCTTGCTCACCTTCGGCGCAGAGGTACAGCTGAGTGCCAGGACTGGCGGCAAGCATCATCACTTCAAGAATGTTTTTGGCGTTTCTAAGTTGCTCAGTGGTATGACCAATACTGACCTGACAGGGGAATTTATTCGCTAGCGTAGCCAGTTTGGCTGAAGCACGGGCGTGCAGTCCGCGCTTGTTGCTGATGGTGACAACGCAGCTGTGCTTGCTCATTGGCTATCGAGTCGTACAACATCGCGGTGGCGAATTTGTACGTTTTTCAGTTTTTTGCGCAAAGCGGCACCTAGGCGTTCGGTCATATACACAGAGCGGTGTTGTCCACCGGTACAGCCAATACCCACGGTCACATACGCGCGATTACTGGCTGCAAAACGTGGTAACCACTTGCTGAGATAGCTATAGAGATCTTGATACATTTCTTCTGCTTCAGGCTGATCGCGCAGATAATCAATCACCGGCTGATCCAGTCCGCTATAACCTCTTAGTTCAGGAATCCAGTAGGGGTTGGCGAGGCAGCGCATATCAAAAATCACATCAGCATCGACCGGTACGCCGCGCTTGAAACCAAAGGACTCAATTAAAAAGGCTGTGCCCGGCTCGGGTTTGTCGAGTAAGCGCAGTTTAATAATGTCGCGTAGCTGGTATAGATTTAAGTGCGTGGTATCAATGCACAGATCGGCCAAGTCAATGATGGGCTCCAGTAGTCTTTTTTCATCGGCAATGGCTTCGGGTAGTGAGCGCGTATCATTGGTTAGTGGGTGGCGTCTTCGGGTTTCAGAGAAACGCTTAAGTAGAGTTTCGTCATTGGCATCCAGGAATAATAAATCACACTGAATATGACGTGCTCTTAGGTCGGCGAGTAGTTCAGGGAAACGTTCAAGCTGATAAGGCTGGTTACGCGCATCAATAGATACAGCAATCTGCGGATACAGCATGTCAGGATTGAGTAAAGTACGCTCGACCAGCTCAAGTAATAATGTGGCGGGTAGGTTATCAATGCAGTAATAGTCGTTATCTTCTAAAACGTCTAAAGCAGTACTTTTGCCCGAGCCTGAGCGACCGCTAACAATAACCAAACGCATAGCTATTTAACTCCTGTTTCTGCTTGGCCGGCTAAAAACGCTTGATAAAGAGATTCGGCATCGGCTGACTGACGCAGGCGCTCGCGAATATCGTCGCGATCGAAAATAGATGCTATTTGTCGTAATAGCTCCAAGTGTTCATCGGTTGCTGTTTCAGGCACTAATAAAACAAAGAGTAAATCTACGGGTGCACCGTCGATGGCGTCAAAGTCTATTGGGTTTTCTAAATGCAGTAGTGCACCGATGGGTTGGGTGCAACCTATCAAGCGGCAATGGGGGATGGCTATACCATTGCCAAAGCCTGTAGAGCCTAACCTTTCGCGCGCAATGAGGCTGTCGAGTAAGCTGTCTTCATCAAGCTCGGCGCAATCATTGGCTAACAGTTTGGCGATGTGTTCTAGGATTTTCTTTTTACTGCCTCCTGGCACGTTCACTTGGGAACGGCCGGGAGTCAGGATTTGCTCTAATTGAATCATTGAGTATAAGCGCTCGCTAATTAGCACCCTTTTGGCGGTCAAGCTGTTTTTCTTTGTGCTTAAGCAGCTGACGATCCAGTTTATCAACCAAGAGGTCAATGGCTGCATACATGTCTTCATGCTCAGCGTTAGCGTTGACATCGCCACCGGCGATTAAGATGGTTGCATCAACTTTTTGGTTAATCTTTTCCACGCTCATGGTTACACGAATACTGGTGATCTTGTCGAAGTGACGTTCTAAGCGTGAAAACTTGTTATTAACGTATTCGCGCATGGCGTCAGTGATGTCCAGTTGATGGCCCGTGATGGTAATTTGCATGGTGAACTCCTTAGTTTAGATACTTCGTATAGTGTACTGTAAACAAAATAAAACGGGGTGATTTAACAGTATAAGTTTAGAGTAATTGTTTGCGTTCAGTCGATGAAGGGATTCCAAGTGCTTCGCGATACTTGGCAATGGTGCGTCGCGCAACCTGTATACCCTGCTCTTCTAAAAGTGCTGCGATTTTACTGTCGCTGAGTGGTTTTTTGGGGTTTTCCGCTGCGACGAGCTTCTCGATAATGGCGCGAATCGCAGTGGACGAGCATTCTCCGCCCTGTGCCGTACTGACGTGACTGGAAAAAAAGTATTTAAGCTCAAAAATACCTCTTGGCGTGTGCATGTATTTTTGTGTGGTCGCTCTTGAGATGGTCGACTCATGCATTTCGATGGCTTCGGCAATATCGGCTAGCACCATGGGCTTCATTGCCTCGGGTCCGTGTTCAAAGAAATCAATTTGTCGTTGTAGTATTTCTGTAGATACCTTTAACAGCGTTTCGTGACGGCTTTGTAGGCTGCGGATAAACCAGCGCGCTTCCTGTAATTGGTTGCGCATAAAGGTATTGTCCGTACTGTTATCGGCACGCCGCACATAGCTGGCATAAAGTGAGTTGATGCTGAGTTTGGGTGCGATTTCTGGATTGAGCTCGACTACCCAGCGGTTTTTGTCTTTGCGTACTATGACATCTGGAACAATATACTCGGCCTCAGAGGTTTCAATGCTTGAGCCGGGGCGTGGATCCAGTGTTTGGATGAGCTGCACAATGCTACGCAGTTCATCTTCGTTAATCCGCATCGTCCGCATAAGACGTTGGTAATCTTTACTGCCGAGTAAGTCCAAGTGTTTTTGGCAGAGCATGATTGCTTTGTCTAACCAAGGTGTATCAGAGGGCAGGTTTTTTAACTGTAAAACTAAGCACTCACCTAGATTGCGCGCCCCTATGCCAGTGGGTTCAAATTCCTGCACGCGTATCAATACGGTTTCAAGGTCGTCCAGTGTGACCTGTAGCTCTGGCATAAAGCCTTCGAGCAGCTCAGGTAGCGACTCTTCTAGGTAGCCGTCGTCACCTATAGCATCAATGAGCGTACGCGCAATGTACTCGTCTCTGGGTTCAAGTTTGGCGACATTAAGCTGCCACAACAAATGCTCGCGCAGGTTGGTATTGCTGGCGGTTGTCGCAGTGAAATCCCAGTCTTCGCTGTTTGAGGCGGGTAAGTTGCTGGCGCTGGATTGGTATACATCTTCCCAAGAGGTATCGATAGAAAGCTCAGCGGGGATTTGGTCTGCCCACTCGCTGGCGCTTGCATCAGGATAGTCCGGGTTAGTGTTTTCTTGGCTATCATTCGCCGCTTGCGTGGCAGTGCTGTGTTCGTGATGCGAATGAGTTACTTGGCTAAGCTCAGGATTATCGTTGGAATTGAAATCAGCAAGGCTTTGCTGCTCATGCTCGGCGCCTTCCTCTTCTCGCTCCAACATTGGGTTAGACTCAAGTGCTTCTTGGATTTCAGCTTGTAAATCCAAGGTAGACATCTGCAAAAGTCGAATGGCCTGCTGCAACTGCGGCGTCATCGTCAGTTGCTGGCCCATTTTTAAAACCAGTGAGGCTCTCATAATGTGAACACATATCTCCTTAGGCGCATCGATGGTTTTTATATTCTATAGCAAGATATATGCCTTATTTTTACACGTTTGCCAAGTCCTAGCAGCAAAATGATTGCTAAATGATGCTAAAGGGCGTGCAACCTTAGGGGTTGAGCAGGTAATCAGGTTTTAAAACCCCCTGTAGTTGTGCGTAGGGAATCTGTAATTCCGGAAGCCCAAAGGAGTAAGGAGCGATTGCATAGGGGTTATATTTAACTGTGACACCTGTGGCTGTGAGGGCGATATTGTCATTGGTATGAAATGGCCAAATATCCAACCACGCGTCTAGGTCAAGATCTGTTGTAGTTGCCAGTGTAGCTAGCCACTGTTGGTGAGC
>LFTS01000188.1:330-2399 GCA_001513435.1 Gammaproteobacteria bacterium DTU040 | reverse complement strand
TGCCCAGCGTATCGCCCCATGGGAAAGCTTTGAGCGTGGCGGCGCAGCACTGCTTGTGTCTTCGTGCCAGAAGCAGCCGCAAGCACAACGCCAGCGACGGATACGCAGCAGCAATCTGGTTGGTCGTTGTCCGTAAGGTGCGTGAGCAAGATGCCTATCGACAGTACCGCGTGGAACACTAGTAGCCCCGCACTTGGGGCATGGCTCGGGTGCTTTGGTGAAACGGCATTCGATAACGGCGCGTTCTGCACAAAGGTGCTGTCCAGTGGCAATCAGGCCGAGGTTATTTAGTTGGCAAAAGCTGGAAAGATCAGGGCTAGAAAAGGTAAGCTTGTTCACGTCGGGGGCTTAGTTTATGTTGGTGTGAGAGCTTACATTTTCTAAGATCCCCGACTCTTTTTCCAGCCGGTCAGATTTTTTCTACACCCTTAAATGCGAAGAGCCGCTTTACCGGCACACTGATATTTTTCATTGTCATTATTCTCGAGTATAAACTTTCAGCCGTTGCTTTATAAAAACACAAGCACAAAAGCTTTATTTTAGATTGGTTTTTAGGAGGCGATCATACTCCGTTTAATCATATCAACCGCATTTATTTCGGCAGAATTGAGTATCGACACATACGACTGACTGGCTCAACGATCAATATCAATTATATTATTTTTTGTAATGTGTTTTTATTCTTATACGGGCTCGGATGCATTTACCACGCTCACCACGCTACTTCAGCCCCACTGACACCCTTGACTCATTGCAAGTCAAAAGGTGCCAGTGATTGCGCTAGGTTAATTGACGGCTGTTAGCCCAATTTAACGACGCGAATCATTGCCGGATCATCGGCATGCTCTAAAAGGATCTTGCATACCCGCGCCTGCGATAGACGGGCAAACTCGAAATGCAGGTGGCCAAAAGGGGCTGCTAACGAAAATACACACAAATCCTTTGCCCAGCTATCTCATGCACCTGTATGGGTAACTGATAAATATCACTGAGCACCTCACCGCGAATAATCTGTTCGGGTGTGCCTTGATAAGCCACATGCCCCTCACGCATGGCAATAATCTGGTCTGAATAACAAGAAGCAAAATTGATATCGTGCAGCACCACGACCACGGTTTTGCCTTTTTCATCGGCAGTACGGCGCAATAACTGCATCATGCCCACGGCGTGGTGCATATCAATGTTGTTGAGCGGCTCATCAAGCAGCACGTAATCAGTGTCTTGGCACATCACCATGGCCACGTAAGCCCGCTGCCGTTGCCCGCCTGATAGCTCGTCTAAATGACGCTGCTGGTACTCCTCCAGCGCCAGATAATGGATAGCCTCATCAATGTGCTGCTGATCGGTATCGGTAAGCCGCCCACCCGAATGAGGAAAACGACCGAAAGCCACTAGGTCGCGCACGGTTAAGCGCAGTGCAGACTCATTATGCTGGCGTAAAATTGCCAGACGTTTTGCCAGCTCCGCCCCTGGGGTGCGGGTAATATCCAAGCCATCCACCTGCACACGGCCTGCAGTCATGGGTGTCAGGCGGCTGATCATGGATAACAAGGTGGACTTGCCAGCACCATTGGGGCCAATAATAGAAGTCAGCCCACCTTTACTGATGTTGATACTGACCTCATTGACCACCAGCCTGTCGTGATAAGCCTTACTCACGCCTTGTGTTTCAATCATTGTTTAACTCCACGCAACAACAGCGCAATAAATAACACACCACCGCAAAGCTCGATCACCATGACCAAGGGCAAGCGGGTACTCAGCAGATGTTCAAACAACACTTGCCCACCTAGCAAACACACAATGGCTGCTAAAACACTGGCCGGCAAATTCCAAAGATGCTGATGACTGCCGGTAATCCAATACGCCAAATTCGCCACCAACAAACCGAAAAACAACATGGGCCCCACTAAAGCGGTGCTAATGGACAGCAGCACGCCGACCAACAGCATTAATAGCGTGACGACTTTGCGATAAGGGACACCGAGATTAATCGCTACATCACGACCTAAACTGAGCACATCCAACTGACGACGCAAATGAAACAACAACCCACTGCAGAACACCGC
>LFTS01000188.1:0-287 GCA_001513435.1 Gammaproteobacteria bacterium DTU040 | reverse complement strand
CCCAGCAAGATCAGCATGTGCAGGCCGCGCACTGAGCCGTTAAACAACCAACGAAACAGCAGTAACGCGATGCTCACCATCACTGTGACCTCAAGGATAAACCGCAACTCCAGCGGCCAGCCCTTGCCGAATTCAGTTCCCCAAAGCAGCAAAGCAAGCGTATGCACCAGCACATAGAGCACATCAAAACCCATCAGCGAAGGCGTTAAAATACGGTTGTGGGTAATGGTTTGAAACACCACAGTGGCTAACCCCATGCTCAGCGCCACCAGCAACATAGCCAGCAA
>LFTS01000096.1 GCA_001513435.1 Gammaproteobacteria bacterium DTU040 | reverse complement strand
GTATTAGTAACAGGTGCTGGTCGCGGTATTGGCGCTGCCGCCGCAAAAACCTATGCTGCTCACGGAGCGACTGTGCTTTTGTTGGGTAAAACAGAAAGCAATCTTAACCAAGTCTATGATGAGATCAGCGCTGCAGGACATCCAGAACCTGTAGTGGTACCACTGGATCTGGAACACGCCACAACTGTTCAAATTGATGAGCTGGGTGCGATGATTGAACAAGAATTTGGTTGTCTTGACGGTCTGCTGCACAACGCTTCTATTCTTGGTCCGCGCACGCCCATTGAACAACTCGCTGATGAGAAGTTCGCTCAAGTCATGCAGATAAACGTGCAGGCAACTTTTTCTTTGACGCGCGCACTTCTACCCTTATTGCGCCTGTCCAAAGATGCGTCAATTATTTACACCTCCAGCGGTGTGGGCCGCGTAGGTCGTGCGTATTGGGGCGCGTATGCCGTCTCTAAATTTGCTACTGAAGGCTTGATGCAAGTAGTAGCTGACGAGCTGGATGAAACCCATGTCCGTGCTAACAGCGTGAACCCCGGCGCGACCCGTACCTCTATGCGCGCCACCGCCTATCCGGGCGAAAACCCAAACAACAACCCAACTCCCGAAGAGATCATGCCGGTTTACCTGTACCTCATGGGTCCTGACAGCCAAGGCATCAACGGCCAGGCTTTAAACGCGCAATAACACCCTCCATGTAGAGCACCCAGTTTAACCGCTGCGTGCTCTTTCTTTGTCTTCATAGCAAACCTCCCTCCTTTGCTCAGCGTCAAAAAACAATAGCAATTCACGCCGGTGACATTATATCGCCACCCTCGCCTTTAAAACGCCTAATCTTCGCAGACAAAAAACAGAACTCTTTGATTTATAAGCATAATTAGAAGATGGCACGAAAATAGCTTTAGTCTAGGAAACCAAAAAGAACTAAGTGAGTTGTTACTATGAGCATGCCACAGGTTTCCAATGTAGTTGATTTCGAGTTAGCTCAATTAATGCGCGCGGACTCCCAAGCTAAAACTGCTGCTATTAAGTCTCCTGCCAGTTACACCGAAGTAAGTCAGCTGATTAGTGGCCAGTTACAGACCACTTTAGAAGTTGCTAAGATTTTAGAAATCTTCTTTCAAAGCAGTCAGTATTTGGTGCGCTATGACGCTCTGCATTACATACATGCCACGCAAAGCGTCAATGTAAAAATCGGTAGCGCGAATGCGCTTTATGCAGTGAATTACCGCTTAACCTTTCAAGGCGAATACTTGGGTGATCTGTTCTTACAACGCTCGAAAAAATTTCATGAGCAAGAACTCATCAGCTTTGAAAGCCTTACTACCAGCCTGATTTTCCCGCTGCGCAATGGGCTGAAATACCATGCCGCCATTCAAAGCGCCTTGCTAGATCCACTAACCGGTGTTGGTAATCGCGCCGCCATGAGCAAAACCCTGCAGCGTGATATGGACACGGCTCGACGTGCTAGGCAACCGCTGTCCATTATTATGCTGGATATTGATTACTTTAAAAACATCAACGATAACTACGGCCACGCCTGTGGCGATAAGGTGCTGATTGAAATTGCTCAGTTACTGCAGGTGCAACTACGCACCAGTGATGCAATCTTCCGTTTTGGCGGTGAGGAGTTTTTGATTACTTTGCCCAACACCTGCAGTGAGTACGCACAGTTAGTGGGCGAGCGAATTCGCCATGCCATTGAAAGCTTGGTTGTCGACTTTGAAGGGCAAGCAGTAACTTTATCTGCTAGTTTAGGCTGCGCCACCTTGCATGACGCTGAAGAACAAGACAGCTTTATTAAGCGCTCTGACTATGCGCTGTATACAGCTAAGCGAAATGGGCGTAATTGCTTACAGGTTGCAGGCTAGTATTAGTCTGCAACCTCAACAACGGATAAGGTTTTTAAAAACTAAGCACGTGGTTTCTTGTAACGCGCCGCCCTTGTATTCACCGGCTTTGCGAGCCTGCGCTCTTGGCGCTGCACCTTCTCACGCTGTTTTTGCGTAATTTCAGGCAGTGCAACTGGCTCAAGTTGTACTTCTTTACTCAGAATATCGATCTCGTACTGCGTCATTTCCCGCCAGCGACCCACACTGATATCAGCAGTCAAAAATACCGGCCCAAAACGCACACGCTTCAAACGGCTAACGACCACCCCCTGGGATTCCCATAAGCGACGCACTTCACGGTTGCGCCCTTCCATCACCACACAGTGATACCAGCGGTTTAAACCATCGCCTTCGGGAGCCACCTGAACATCGCTAAATTTGGCCATACCGTCCTCTAGCATGACACCTTTCTTCAGATTTTCGATCATTTCCTCAGTCACTTCACCACGCACGCGCACCGCATACTCACGGTCCATATTGTACGAGGGATGCATCAAGCGATTAGCCAGCTCACCGTCCGTAGTAAACATCAGCAAGCCCGTGGTATTGATGTCTAAGCGCCCGATATTAATCCAGCGCCCGCCTTGCAGCTTAGGTAGGCGAGAAAAAACCGTTGGCCGTCCTTCTGGATCGTGACGGGTGCAGACCTCACCTTCTGGCTTATTATAAATAATAACGCGGCGCAAAATACCTTGTTTTGGATCTTGCTTAACAGGTCGCCCGTCCACGCTCAGGCTGTCCCGAGCAGACACTCTTTGTCCTAAGGTAGCGCGCTTATCGTTAACCTGAATACGACCGTCTTTTATCCATTGCTCGGCTTCTCGGCGCGAGGCAATACCTAAACGGGCTAAAACTTTCTGTAATTTTTCTCCAGCTGGTGGCTGGATGGGTGTATCTGACATAGTGGCACCTCCCGGTGGGCATAACTGATTTGTAAAACTAAAAAAACAAGCCTGAACAGGAAGTATCAGGCTTTATGTGTAAAGCGCCAGGCGCGATGTATTTTGCTGTTACGGGCAAAATCAGTATCGATAGTTTGCGCACTGATTTCTTCTACTTGATACTCTTCGCTGAGTTTGGCATCCAATTCAAAACGGCGAAAATTGTTGGAAAAGTATAGCACACCTGCCGGAGCCAGAAGACGCATAGCTTGTTGCAATAAAGGCAGCTGATCGCGTTGCACATCAAAAAAGCCCTGCATGCGCTTGGAGTTAGAGAAAGTAGGCGGATCGATAAAAATTAAATCGTAGCTACCTTGCTGTTCAGCGAGCCAATGCATCACATCGGCTTGAACCAGTTGATGCTTTTCAGAAAAACCATTTAACGCCAAATTACGTTTGGCCCAATCTAGGTAGGTTTTTGACAAATCCACGCTGGTGGTTGTTCGCGCACCACCGATTGCCGCATGCACCGTAGCAGCGCCGGTATAGCAGTATAGGTTAAGAAAACGTTTGCCCTGGGCTTCCTGCTGAATCCGCATACGCATGGGACGGTGATCTAAAAACACACCGGTATCCAGATAATCAGTCAGATTAACCAGCAGCTTAGCCCCTCCTTCCTGCACTTCTAAGAACTCACCCTTATCAGCTTGGCGTTCGTATTGACGCAAACCCGCTTGACGCTCACGACGCTTTAATACGATGCGCTCACTGGGTATATCTAATGCCTGAGGGATTGCTGCTAAGGCATCCAATAAGCGTGCCTGCGCTTTATCAGCATCCACTGAGCTGGGCGCTGCATATTCCTGCACATGCACCCAATCACCATAGATATCAATCGCCAATGCATATTCCGGCATATCGGCATCATAGAGGCGGTAACAACTGATTTGATTTTTGTTCAGCCATTTATTGAGCTGTTTGCGGTTTTTTTGCAGTCGGTTAGCAAACATTTGCCCACCCGCACTGAGCATGGCGGGTTCTTGTTTGGCATCATTGGCAGCCGTATCACCCTGCTTGTGTTTCTGCCCCGCCAAAACAAACTGTTCTGGCTGTACATCAAACAGCAACAAGCGACACGGGATAGCGCCGTTAAAAAAAGCATATTGCTTATGGCTGCGTAAACCCATACGCCGTCCCAACTCAGGCGCACCGGTAAAAATCGCGGCCTGCCAGCCCAAGCACTGAGTACGTAAACGCTCGCCTAGATGTTGATAGAGATACAGTAAACTCGCTTCATCACCTAAGCGTTCGCCATAAGGCGGATTACATACCGCCAAACCGGCTTGGCCTTGATCCGGCTGCGGTGCGAACGTTGCTAATTCACCCTGATAAATTTTTATCCATTCTGACAATCCAGCACGNNCGGGTTGAATCAGTCTTGGGTCGGCTTCATAGCCGCGAATCCATAGCGGTGGCTGATTTAAACCCTGCTCAGCACGCTGCTTGGCTTCCTCGGTTAAACGCTGCCAAATTGCCGGCACATGCCCCAACCAACCATTAAAACCCCAGTACTCTCGCTGCAAGCCTGGCGCTATATCAGCTGCCATCATGGTGCCTTCAATAAGAAACGTACCCATGCCGCACATGGGATCGCTCAATGCGTAACCTTGTTTAGCCAGTTGCGGCCAACCGGCACGCAGCAAAATAGCAGCAGCGAGGTTTTCTTTTAAAGGTGCCGCACCCTGCTGCAATCGATAACCACGCTGGTGCAGACTCGCGCCGGACAGGTCTATAGCCAAGGTAAGTTGACCACGCTGAATATGAGCGTGCACACGCAAATCAGGTTGATTTTTTTCAACAGTCGGGCGATTTCCAAGCTTGTCGCGCAGTGCATCAACAATGGCATCTTTGACCTTCAGCGCACCAAAGTGGGTGTTATCAATGCCGCTGCCACGACCGCTAAAGTCAACCGCAAGACTGCCTTTAGCATCAAGATGTTCATACCAGTCAATACTTTGCACGGCGGCATAAAGCTCGTCGGCATTACCAATTTTCACTTGGGCCAACACCAATAACACACGGTTAGCCAGGCGTGACCACAGGCACATACGATAGGCATCTTCTAGGCTTGCCAGGCCACTAACACCGGCAGGACGCTCTTTGGCCTGTTGCAAACCCAGTGATTGTGCTTCTTCAAGCAGCAAACCTTCAAGACTTTTGGGGCAGGTAAGTTCTACTGAGTACAATTTGGACTGTGTCATTCTTGTTGCTCACCTGCTTGGCTGTTACGCATACTGGCTATCGCATCCACCGACTCACGAATCAAAGCCGGACCTTGGTAAATAAATCCGGAGTATATCTGTACCAAGCTGGCTCCAGCTGCAATTTTTTCAGCGGCGTGTTCGCCTGAGCTAATTCCGCCTACGGCAATAATGGGTAAACGACCGTCAAGGTGCTCCGCTAACACCTTGACCACATGGGTGCTTTGTTCGCGCACTGGTGCACCCGACAAACCGCCGGCTTCATCGGCATAACGCATGCCTTCAACGCCCTTGCGTTCCAGCGTCGTATTGGTCGCAATAATGCCGTCCATACCGCAATCCAGTACGATTTGTGCCACCTCAACAATTTCTTCATCGCTCATATCCGGCGCTATTTTTACGGCTATGGGAACGCGTTTGCCGTGCATCTGGGTAAGGTCTTCTTGGCGCTGTTGTAACGCTGTTAACAACTCTCTTAAAGAATCACCAAACTGCAGGCTGCGTAAACCAGGAGTGTTGGGCGAGCTGATATTAACGGTGACATAACTGGCATGCTGGTACACCTTATCTAAGCAAATCAGATAATCATCCACAGCACGCTCAACTGGAGTGTCTACGTTTTTGCCGATATTAATACCCAGCACACCAGAGAATTGAGCGTTTTTAACCCGCTCCAGCAGGTAATCCACCCCTTTGTTATTAAAACCCATGCGGTTAATAATCGCCTGCGCTTGCGGCAAACGAAATATACGCGGTTTGGGGTTGCCGGGTTGCGGTCTTGGCGTGATGGTGCCAATTTCGATAAAACCAAAACCCAGAGCTGACAAACCTAAGATAGCATCACCGTTTTTATCTAAACCTGCCGCCAAGCCTACGGGATTGGGAAAGTCTATGCCCATCACTGTGGTCGTAAGCTGTGCTGTTTTTTTGCAAAAAACGTTGCTCAAACCTAATCGACCAGACATGCCTAGCAAGTCAATTGACAAGTCATGACTGGTTTCTGGTGACAGTTTAAACATTAATTTGCGAGTTAATTTATACATGTATTTGGCTTTAATCGATTAGAGGATGAATGATGGGCAAACAAAGCAGCATTATAACTATATGCTACTCTGGTAACAGCGAAATAAGTTTCCCGTCCTTATCGAAGGTCATAACAAAGCTACCATGAACACCCTCATGGGTAAGGTAAGGCTGTAAATGTTTGGCAGGAAGGCTTACGCTACGCCCTTCCCTACTGCGAATAAATACGCGATTAGCGGTTCCTTGATAAACTCGCAGAAATTCATCAGCGGATAGAGAAACATCTAAATGCAAGCGAAACATGGCCGACTTCCACTCAAAAATCAATAATCACTCTTGAACTAATTATAAATAGGACTTATAAACGTTGCTGCTATTTGCATAAGGTTTTACAGGCATGAATCAACCAACAAGCAACTCAATTTTATCGCGCATTGGTGCTACCTTGACAAGGCGCTCTGCGCAACAAAACCGCCTGTTTTCCGTTAAACAAGTTGCCAGCAGCGTGCAGCTTGCTTTTCCAACACTAAAGCTGCCACAGCTCAGTATACATTGGAAACAGAATCTAAACTTACAACATCTAGTGAACCTGCCGCGCAACGCCCTTTCTGGGCCTGTGCAAGAAGACAAAGCCGCTGCACATGCCTTTCTTAAAAACATCGTCTCTACTGAAGAGTACACGCTTAGCCTGTTTGATCTGCGTGACATCTACGGCATCAACCTTAGTTTGCCGCAAGCTCAGCAATACCAAAGCCTAGAAGATATTTCCGGTAGTGAGCTGTGTCGAGATATTCGCATTATTAGCATGCGCGATTTCGACAAAGTCTTAAACAGGGCCATTCCTGAGTTTAAGCAAAAAAAAGCGATACAACTGCTTTCTGCCTCATGGCTTGGTTTGAATTATTTTTGGGCACCCGAACAACGCTCGCTTGAACTGACCTGCGCTATTGTCTATGCCCGTCGCCGCGAGTTACCACTGAACAAGCCCGTGCTCGTTAATCGAATCGTATTAAACAAATCAGAATTGGCTGTATTACAGCAACACTACCATGTGCTTGCCATGCCAGAAAACGCTTGGGACGAAAACTCTTTCATGCAATATCTGATCAACTACCGTGTGCCTTACGCCCGCCTACCCTTATTGCGCGGCTCACACCCTATCGAAGTTTTGCTCTTACCGCGCCACGAAACAGGCTCCGACACCCTGGGTTTAGGTTTACGAAAAGCAGGCGCACAGGACGCCACAGAGTTTCTGTTAACCCTCACCAACTAGCCTGCCCCTGCTATATCTTTGCAAATATAAACTTGCCAGCGGCTAACTACTGTATATAATACCAGTTACTGTGTTAATAAACAGGTATCTTGTTATGGTAAAGCTTACTAAGCGTCAGGCTGAAATTTTAGAGTTTCTCAAAGCATGGATTAGCGAACACGGCTATCCACCTACTCGTATTGAAATGGCACAACAGCTTGGCTTTCGCTCGCCTAATGCTGCTGAAGATCACCTTAAAGCTCTAGCACGCAAAGGTGTTATCGAAATGATTTCTGGCGCCTCACGCGGTTTGCGCATTATGGACTTTGAGCCAGAGCAGCTCCCTTTAGCTGAAAATGAACTGCCCATTATTGGCCGAGTTGCCGCTGGCTCTCCTATTCTGGCTGAACAACACATAGAAAATACCTGCCAGATCGATCCGGGCTTCTTCCATCCCAAAGCCGATTATTTGCTACAAGTACGTGGCATGAGCATGAAGGATATTGGAATTCTGGACGGCGATTTGCTTGCTGTACACAGCACACAGGTTGCTCATAACGGACAGGTTGTAGTGGCACGTCTTAATGATGAAGTAACAGTCAAACGTTATAAACGCGAAGGGAATATTGTCTGGCTCATTGCTGAAAACGAGGAATACGAGCCTATCAAGGTTGATTTACGCCAACAAGAGTTGGTTATCGAAGGGTTGAGTGTTGGCGTTCTTCGCCGCTAATGGAGTCAATGATGTCTATTTATTATGCGCAACGTACTCAACTTACACTTTTTGATCAGCAAGCGGCCAAACCGCTACCGCTGCTTGAACAGCCCCACACCCCTACTGCTATTAACTCTGAGTTTTGCAGTGAGTTGGCGCTTTCTGGGCAGCCACGTCAGTGCTTGGCCTTATTAGGCCCGATGCTTAAAGCGTTAAGCGAGCAACAAGAGCAGCGTTGGCTAACGTTAGTCTCACCGCCCGTTGAGTTAACTCGGCAATGGCTTAAGGGGACGGGATTAAACACTGAGCGCACGCTCATTATTTACCCTAAGGGATTGCAAAGCAGCCAAGAACTGGTCTGCCAAGTACTGGGTTTGGGACGCAGCCATACGGTAGTTAGCTGGTTAAATCTTGTCGCTCCCGCTGCCCGGCAACGTTTGGCAGAAGCTGCCCAGCAGGGTAACGCCCAGAGCATCAATATTGCGCAAAGCTGGTAAACACAGTGTCCAGCAATGCGGGTGAAGTGCCCGCATTGCGCAACAATCGAGCTCAACTAGTCGCGCTCAATACTGTTAAAAGCTTTTTCCCACTCTTTCGTTTCTTTTTTAGACACCCCACCCAGCACTTCCAACGCTTGGCGTAAGCGGTAACGCGTAAGGTCGGGCCCCAAAATCACCATTGCATCCAGTACCGAGACCGAGCTGGCTTGCCCAGTAATGGCAACAAACATCAGCGGCATAATATCGCGCAGTTTGAGCTCTAAAGCTGCACCAGCTTGATTAATGCAGTCGGTAATCGCTTCTTTATTCCACTGGCGCAAGGCTTCAAGCTCCCACAAGACAAACTGCAAGGTTTTACGCACCTGCTGCTCATCCAGTTTTTTATGAGCTAATTGCTCGGGCGTGATTTGTACTGTGCCGGAAAAGAAAAAACTCGCCAAAGGTGCGATTTGGCTAAAGTTCTCTACACGTCCTTGCACATGCGGAGCAATCTGCATCAAATAATCAGGATTAAACGCCCACTTCTGCACGCGTTGAGCAAACTCTGTTACCGGCAGTTCACGCAACCATTGACCGTTAAGCCAGGATAATTTTTCAATATCAAAAATCGGACCGCCCAACGATACACGCTGAATATCAAAATGCTCAATCATCTCCGTGAGTGAGAACTTCTCGCGCTCATCTGGCATCGACCAGCCCATACGGCCCAGATAGTTCAGCATCGCTTCTGGCAAATATCCCATACGCTCGTAATAAGTAATGGAGGTTGGATTTTTACGTTTGGATAGCTTGCTCTTGTCTGGGTTACGCAGCAACGGCATATAACACAACTCGGGCTGTTCCCAACCAAAATCTTCATACAGCTTGATAAGTTTTGGTGCCGATGACAACCACTCTTCACCACGCAGCACGTGGGTTATGCCCATCAAATGGTCGTCCACTACGTTAGCTAGGAAATAGGTTGGCAAGCCATCAGCCTTCATCAATACCTGCATATCCATGCGGTCCCAGCCAATTTCCACATCGCCACGCAGCATATCTTTAACAACGCAAACACCCTCAGTAGGAACTCGCATGCGAATGACATGCGATTCACCGGCAGCAACACGTTGCTGGGCTTGGCCAGCCTCAAGATGGGAGCAATGGCCATCATAAGCAGGTGTTTGTTTATTAGCCATTTGCTCTGCACGCACAGCATCTAGACGTTCAGACGAGCAAAAACAATGAAAAGCATGACCTTTCTCAACCAGCTCATTGGCGTATTTTTGGTAAATTTCACTGCGCTCCGATTGGCGGTAAGGACCATGTGGACCGCCTACGTCGGGACCCTCATCCCATTCAATGCCCAGCCAGCGCAATGCTTCATAAATTTGTTGTTCGGACTCTTTGCTTGAGCGTACTTGGTCGGTATCTTCAATGCGCAAAATGAACTGGCCGCCATGCTGGCGAGCAAAACACATATTGAACAGTGCGATATAGGCTGTGCCTACATGTGGGTCGCCTGTTGGCGAGGGAGCAACACGGGTACGAACAACTTTAGTCATTAGGTTTCTCAGTAAAAAATATTTAAAAACAGGTTAGTATCTTAGCAAATCTAATTGACCGCCCACCACCTGCACGCAGCCAACTGCATAGTAACTCAATTTTTTTGTTGTTTGCGTAAAGGTTCCACTCTGTACGGAAGTCTATTAAACTGATTCGCGATTCAAGCAGCCTTATGTGTTTTGCCAAGGCTGCAAACAATAAAAACGACTATAAAAAAGGTACCTTATATGAGCAAATCTACTCGCACTATTAGTAAACTTTTTGCTGCCATGGCTCTGGCGGGAGCTGCAACCTACAGCATGGCTGCAGAACCCATCAAAATAGCCTTGGCGGGTCCTGTTACCGGCCCAGTTGCACAATACGGCGACATGCAAGCCATTGGTGCCAAGATGGCCATTGAGCAAATTAATAAGGCTGGTGGCATTAACGGCAGCATGCTTGAGTCAGTTACCTACGATGACGCTTGTGACCCTAAGCAGGCTGTGGCAGTAGCTAACAAGATTGTTAATGATGGTATTCGCTTTGTAGTCGGTCACCTCTGCTCGGGTTCCACTCAGCCCGCGGCAGAAATCTATGAAGAAGAAGGCATTTTAATGGTAACGGCCGCTTCGACTACGCCTGAGATTACTCAGAAAGGCTACACACTTATTTTCCGTACCATCGGCCTAGATAACATGCAAGGTCCTACCGCGGGCAAGTACGTGGTTGAGCAACTTAAGCCAAAGCGCGCTGCTGTTTTGCATGACAAGCAACAGTACGGTGAAGGTATCGCTACCGCTGTTAAACACGCGTTAGACGAAGCAGGCATTCCTGTTGCCCTGTTTGAAGGGGTGACCGCGGGTGACAAAGACTTCTCAGCACTGATTGCCAAAATGAAAAAAGAAAACGTTGATTTCGTTTACTTTGGCAGCTACCACCCAGAGATGGGCATGCTGTTACGTCAATCGGCTGAAAGCAACTTCAAAGCTAAGTTCATGGGCCCAGAAGGTGTAGGTAACAGCGATATCTCTGCGATTGCCGGCGATGCGTCAGAAGGCATGCTGGTAACCCTGCCTAAAGCCTTTGATGAAGACCCAAAGAACGCCCACTTGGTTGAAGCCTTTAAAGCCAAAGGTGAAGACCCACGTGGTCCTTTTGTATTCCCAGCCTATGCTGCAGTACAGGTTATGGCGGATGCGATGAAAATCAGTAATTCAACTGATCCAGAAGCCGTTGCTGATGCCTTGCGCGCCAACCAATTTGATACCCCAACAGGTGTATTAGAGTTTGACGCAAAAGGCGACTTAAAAGACTTTAGCTTTGTAGTCTACGAGTGGCACGCTGACGGCAGCAAAACTGCTTTAACTCAGTAATTTTTCTGCCCAACCAGGCTTCTAATCGCAGAAGTCTGGTTTTGCTTTTTGGTTGGACAAAAGGTTATGACCGAAGCTTTTTTTTACTTTATACAACAATTACTTAACGGCCTAACCTTAGGTAGTACCTACGCGTTAATTGCCATTGGCTACACCATGGTGTACGGCATTATTGGCATGATTAACTTTGCCCACGGCGAAGTCTATATGATCGGCAGTTACGTGACCTTTATTGCGCTCACGGGCTTAGCTATGATGGGTTTAGAGAGTTTGCCGCTATTAATTCTCGGTGCTTTTATACTCAGCATGGTAGTAACCAGCGCTTATGGCTACAGTATTGAGCGCGTTGCTTATCGGCCACTGCGCGGCAGTAACCGGCTGATTCCTCTGATTTCTGCTATTGGTATGTCGATTTTTTTGCAAAACCTTGTCCGTATCGGTCAAGGCGCGCGTGACGTAGCCATGCCCAGCTTAATTTCTGGCAACATTACTTTAGGAACTGACGAGTTCCATGCCAGCCTGTCTTATATGCAAATTATTATTTTCGTCACCACTTTCGTAGCGATGCTCGCACTGTCTATTTTTATTAGTCGCTCCCGAACAGGTCGCGCATGTCGCGCCTGTTCCGAAGACATCAAAATGACCGGATTACTGGGCATCAACAGCAACGCCATTATTGCGATTACCTTTGTGATTGGCGCTGCATTGGCTGCTATTGCTGGCGTATTACTCAGTCTGTACTACGGCGTGGTTAATCCCTACATCGGTTTTATGGCAGGACTTAAAGCCTTTACCGCCGCGGTACTGGGCGGTATCG
>LFTS01000047.1 GCA_001513435.1 Gammaproteobacteria bacterium DTU040 | reverse complement strand
GGAGCCTTCGCCCATTACACCTAGCCCGCTAAGGATGTTGGCCGCTTCGTGGTAGCCTTGCTCAAAACCACCGCGGATTAAGTTGACAAAGTTACGTACGACCTCTTCTGGCTCTTCATTGGGATGTTGGCGTGCATAGGCATCAAAAAACGCAGTTGATTGTGACAGGATTCGTTCAGCCGTGGCTTCTGCGCTATTGTCTTGCTGCATTGCACCCTGCAGTGCGTTGGGACCTAGTTCGGGGGCTAGCTGCTCATTAATGTGCTCAATGGCAGTGCGGTATAGCAGTGCCAACCCGTCATTGCCGGCACTGATAGAAACATCCAAAGACGCTTGTAGAATTTGCGCGCCCAATTGCGTACGTTGACTTTGGGGGCTAGCTGCGGCTGTTTTTTGCGCTTCTTCCGGCACTGTCTCCTGGGGCTTAACCTTAGGATTAGCTTTCGATGCAGATTTACCGGTATCGGACAAAGGGTTGTTTGAAATTAGAGATACCATGATATGGCTCCTGTGGTTGTGCTATCCCTTTATTGCAAAGGGACTTTATCTACACCTATTTCGGCAGAATGGTTAGAAACTAAAGGCGTACAGGCTATTAGTTTCTAAACCCAGCCACTGGCTGCACCGACTATCACAAGATGCCTTTGTGCTTAATTTAATGCGACTTGGCATAAAGAGGCAGGTTCTTGCAGCCTTGTGTTTATTTCGTGGTTTAATTGCGTAGCACTAAAACCGAAACGTTCAGCATAGGTTTCTAAAGAAACAACATGGCCCTTTAAATAACGTGAGTAGAGTGAGCAGCCGTAGGGCATGCCGTCTTTTTCTATTGATGCATGAGCATTGAGTTTAAAAAATGCTTCAGAGTAATTCAGTATCGCGTCAACGTAGCACGCCTTGTATGCGTGCTTTGCTTCAACAGCTGTAGTGGGCTCAGATAACATTTTTGTTGCAGTTCCAACAATCTGAGTGCATTCATAAACGGGCAACTCCCCCGCTGCAGCTTTGTTCCAAGCACCCTGAAAACTTGCTTGGTAGGTTGCAGATAAGTTTGGTTTGTCGAGGGTGGTGGCTCCAGCCAAGCCACTAAAGGTTAAGCCAATGGCACATATCAACAGCTTGCTTTTCATAGATTTCACCTATTTTTGCATTAATGGTTTTCAGTGGGTTTAAAGTAAAGTGCCTTTTAAGCATGCCCTAGACCGTCTAGCCTCAGAGTTCATGGCATGCGAATAAATGTTTTTTATGCGCCTGAAACTTTACTCCTTCTTGCCATGAAAAAGTAAGAATGCGTCATTCTGTCACTCTGGTTTTATCAGCTTGGGGTTGCCCGTGGTAATAGTTGGCGATGCGCTGTAAAAACTCAAATAAAAACCCCTGCATCGGCAAGGGTTTTTTATGATTCAATGATTTAGCGGCAGGCTGTTAAAGCGTTACAAAGTTTTCATCGGCCATCACTAATGAGCGAATTTTTTGTAGCTGAGTATCTAATGAATACGTCATGCTCGATGACATAGAGAAGAAGCTTAGCAATGCTTTTAGGTTGGTATCCCCTGCACATACATCATTAATACGATGCCAAAGCGCTTGATTAACCAGCTGTAAATCCTTGAAATCGTTAGTTAAGTCATTTAAATCCCAGTCTGGGTTTTGCCCTTCATGCATACGGAAAAACTCGCGCATGACATACATGGAGATAGTACGCAGAGTAAACTCATTATTGCTTGCAAAGGGTAAATGGCTGTGCGCCATAGGCTTTAAGCGGCCAAGGATCGGGCACGCTGAGGTTGCCATAATTACGCCCAACAGCGAACGAATTGCTTCTTCCAAATTGGCTAGCTTGCTGTATTCGCGCTCATTAGTGCGCACACTTACCCAGGCTTTTTTAAACGCAGGCAACCCCTTAAAATCCTCAACCACCGTTTGTAAATCCGCAGCGGCTGGGCAGGTTTTATGTTTGCTTGAATCTAAAGGGCAGTTTGTACAGCGTTGGTGATTTAAATCGGTCCAGTCACTGAGCGGGATATGCTCAGTGGCTAATAACGGCTCACGGTCTAGTTCGATTTTATAGCTAAAGGCATGTTCATCATCAAAGGTGATGCGGTATTCAACGGCCATGCAAGTTCCTCTATTCATCTTCCAGTTCCGCCCAGCGCTCAAGCAGTTCTTCCAAGAGTTGCTCAACGTCCAACATTCGCTGCAATGCAGGCTCAGTTTTGTCTGTCGACTGCATATAGAATTCAGGGTCTGATGTTTGTTGCTGCAGCTGGGCTAATTCTTGCTCTAGTGCATCGATTTTAGCTGGAATAGCATCCAGTTCTCGTTGCAGTTTGTAGCTTAGTTTTTTCTTGGCGGTGACTATGCCAGCATTTTGCCCTTGATGCAGCTTTGTCTCAGCACTTTTGTCAGTTGCTTGCGCTGGATCAGTTTTTCCATTTATGCTGTTTTCTGTAGCCACAGACTCAGTCATACCCAACAGTTTCAATTTACCGCCCTGCCGAATCCAATCATCAAAGCCGCCGACAAATTCGTGTACTTTCGCTGTACCATCAAAAACCAGTGTGCTGGTAACCACGTTGTCTAAAAAAGCTCGGTCGTGACTCACGATAAGTACTGTACCTTCAAAATCCAACAACACTTCTTCCAGCAACTCCAGCGTTTCCATATCCAAATCGTTGGTTGGTTCATCCAACACCAGCAGGTTAGCGGGTTGGGTAAATAATTTAGCTAACAACAAACGTGCTCTTTCGCCGCCGGATAACGCTTTAACCGGGGTTCGGGCACGCTGCGGGGTAAACAAGAAGTCATTTAGGTAGCTTAAAATATGTTTGGGCTTGTCATTAATAATGACGGTGTCGCTGCCTTCAGCAACGTTATCGGCTACCGTTTTTTCCAAATCTAACTGATGGCGCATTTGGTCAAAATAGGCCACCTGTAGTTTAGTACCCTCCTCTACACTGCCTTTGGTCGGTTTTAACTTGCCCAGCAGAAGCTTTAACAGGGTTGTTTTACCGCTACCGTTAGCACCGAGAAGACCAATGCGGTCGCCGCGCTGCAGCACCATAGAGAAATCTTCAATGAGCGTGGGTCCGTTGGGGTAAGAGAAACTGACGTCTTTAACCACAATGACCTGTTTACCTGAGCGACTGGCTTCGCCGATTTGCAGGTTGACCACGCCTTGGCGGTCGCGTCTTTGACTGCGTTCCTGGCGTAGTGCTTTTAAAGCGCGTACTCGGCCTTCATTACGGGTGCGGCGAGCCTTGATGCCTTGACGAATCCAAACCTCTTCTTGCGCCAGTTTTTTATCAAACAGCGCATTGGCTGTTTCTTCGGCTGCCAGTAACTGTTCTTTATGCTCAAGAAAACTGGCGTAATCACCATCCCAGTCCAACAGGGTTCCGCGGTCTAACTCTAAAATGCGTGTGGCAATGTGCTGTAAAAAAGTACGATCGTGGGTAATAAACAGTACCGCACCATTAAACGACAGCAGCACTTCTTCCAGCCAAGCGATAGCGCCGATATCCAAGTGGTTGGTGGGCTCATCCAGCAATAACACATCAGGCTCAGCAACCAGAGCTTGCGCCAAAAGTACGCGCCGACGCCAACCACCTGACAACTCACTAAGCTTAGCCTGTGCGGGTAATTGTAAACGGCTGATGGTGCTGTCTACCAGCTGCTGTAAACGCCAGCCATCTAATGCCTCAAGCTTCTGCTGCACATCCATTAAAGCCTGCAAATCAGCATCGGTCGTGACGTTTTGGGTAAGGTGCTGATAGCGCGCCAAGAGCTCGCCTACACCTTGTAAGCCGCTGGCAACAACATCAAAAACACTACGCTCATCAGCTGCGGGCAGTTCTTGCGGTAACTCACCAATCTTTAAACCCGGCGCACGCCAAACTTCACCCTCATCCTGCTGTTGTTCACCCTTAACAACACGCAATAAAGTGGACTTTCCAGTGCCGTTACGCCCAATAATACATACACGCTCACCGCGCGAAATTTGCCATGAAACCTTCTCCAACAAAGGCGTTACACCGTATGCAAGAGATACCTGGTTCATTTTTAACAACGTCATTGAGCTAGCCTCCAATTTCAGAGCGCATATTGTACAGTGTGCTATAGTATTGCGCCCAAGTATGTGGGTATTGATTCTGTCTTTAGCGTGTATTTGCACAGGGCTTTTATGCGAAACATCATTCGTTCGTTTTTATTCGTTTCACTGTTTGCCTGTGTTCCCTTTAGCCAAGCAAACACAGGTTTAGAGCAGCAACGCTTACTCTATTCACAAGCAAAAAAAGCCATGGATACTGGCAACCCTTCTGTTTATTTAAGCAACCAGAAAAAGCTGCGAAGCTATCCCCTAACCCCTTATTTAACGCTGGCAGAACTTAAACTACGTCTAGCGAAAAGCCATACCGACGAAGTTGAAAAGTTTTTGCTGGAACACGGTGATCTGCCTCAAATCCGCATGTTCAAACTTGAATGGCTGCGCATGCTGGCCAAGCAAGGTAACTGGACGGTGTTTGTTAAGCACTACAGTCCAGAGCTGAATTTGGTTGAGCTTGACTGCTGGTTTGCTCAGGCTCAACTGCAGCAAGGACAACAGCAGGCAGCTTTCCAAATAGCGGAAAAACTATGGCTCAGCAGTGAGTCGCGCCCCAATGCTTGCGATCCTGTTTTTGAAGCATGGAATAAAGCAGGCTTGCGCACAGCAGATAAGGTTTGGGCACGACTGGCCTTAGCCGTTGAGGCTCGCAACTATGGTTTGGCTAAATTTCTGAGCAAAGAACACCCCAACTCAGCCAAAGCGCAGTTATTTATAGATGTAGCGCAAAAACCAAGCCTTATCAAAGATAAGCAAAAATTCGCTGAACGAAATAAGGAAAATAACGCCATTGTTTCAATTGGTTTGCGACGCTTGTTTCGCGAAGAAGCCGATAACGCGCTTGAACTGCTGACACACTATGGCAAACAGCTTGATTTTTCAAATGACGAGAAAGCAAAAGTGGCGCGCGACGTAGGCGTCATTTTAGCTAAACGCTTTGATCCGCGCGCTCTCGAGGTCATTCGCGACTGGGATCCGCAACTCTCTGATGAGTTGGTCGCACAATGGAATGCACGCTTACTGCTGCGTATAGGAAAGTGGAACGAGGCTGAGCAATCTATTAGCGCGTTACCTGCGGACTTGGCCAGAACTAACCGTTGGCGGTACTGGCAAATTCGCAGCAAGCAGATTACCCGCCCGCTTGAGCCTGCACCAGTAAGTGAATTTCAATCGCTTGCAAAAGAGCGTGATTTTTATGGTTTTATGGCTGCTGACCGAAGCAAATCAAGCTATTCGCTGAATAATATGCCGGTTAATGTACCCCCCAAAACGCTGAGCAAGGTTCGCAATAGCAAGGCCATTCAGCGCGCTTACGAGTTTCATGCGCTGGGTGATTTTGCGGCATCACAGCGCGAGTGGCAGCACGCAAGCAGGTTGTTTAGCCAAGAAGAACTGCAAGCTCAAGCTAAGCTAGCAATTGAGTTAGATTGGTTTAATCCAGCTATTCGTACCCTAGCGCAAGCACAATACTGGGATGACCTAGATATCCGCTTTCCGCTAGCCTACCAAGCCAGCTTAGTCTCAGCGGCACAGCAACAAGGTATTCATCCAAGCTGGGCTTATGCAATTACTCGCCAAGAAAGTGCCTTTATGCCTACGGTACGCTCACATGCCGGAGCCATGGGCCTAATGCAGTTGATGCCGGGAACAGCTAAAGAAACAGCTAAGCGCTATAATATCCCGCTGAGTTCGCCACAGCAGGCGCTAAATCCAGATACCAACATTCAGCTAGGCACGGCCTACCTGAATCAAATGATGAAGCAATTTAACGGCAACCGCATTTTAGCCACAGCCGCTTATAACGCCGGTCCGGGCCGAGTAAGGCAGTGGCTGAAAAACACAGAATATCTGCCTTATGATGTCTGGATTGAAACCATTCCTTTCGATGAAACGCGCCAATACGTGCAGAACGTTTTAACCTACTCGGTGATTTACGGAGAAAAGCTGCAAGCGCCAACTCCACTGGTGGAGTGGCACGAGCAGCTATTTGAAGAGTAACAGGCTGTGTTAGTCGAGGTCTCTGCTCAATCTATCAAGAATCACTCCGACTAACTTGTCAGGCTGGAATTTTGACAGGAAATTATCACAACCCACTTTTTGCACCATGGCATTATTGAAACTGCCCGACAAAGACGTATGCATAACCACATATAAATCCTTTAGACGTGGATCGCTGCGTATCTCCGTGGTTAAACGATAACCATCCATTTCCGGCATTTCTGCATCGGTAAACACCATAAGCAGTTTATCCGTTAACACATGCCCTTCATCGGCCCATGCTTTTAAACGATTGATACCTTTTAAACCATCCGTTTCTTTGTGCACGACCAGACCAAGCTGAGTTAGCGACTCTGATAGTTGGCGCAGAGCTACCATTGAGTCATCAATAATCAGCACTTCACGTCCCTGAGTTTTGGCCAACAAAGGATCGGTAAGATGCTCTTCTGGGATCGATGTATTCATGGGTACAATTTCAGACAGCACCTTTTCCACATCGATCACTTCGACAATATTGTCTTCTACTTTAGTGATCGCGGTTAGGTAGTGCGAACGCCCTGCGCTACTGGGGGGTGGCTGAATATCTTCCCAGTTGAGGTTGATAATGCGCTCAACGCTGCTAACCAAAAACGCCTGTACTGAGAGATTGTATTCGGTCACGATAATAGTGCTGTTTTCGTCAATCACGCTTGGGCGCATGCCAATGGCCTGTGCCAAATCAATCACCGGAATAGTTTGCCCGCGCAAGCTAACAACGCCTTTCACATGAGGGTGGCGCTGCGGAATCGCTCTAAGCGTTGGTAAACGCACAACTTCTTGTACTTTAAAAACGTTAATCGCAAAAAGCTGACGCCCGCTTAGTCGAAACATTAATATTTCTAAGCGGTTTTCCCCTACAAGCTGAGTACGCTGATCAACTGAATCAAGAACGCTTGCCATTGGTTTATTCATTACACCCACCTGCCATTAAAAAGCTATGATTTGTATATCGACCAGCAGAGAAAAACCTTAAGGAACCTAAAGCGCTAACTTATAAGCTCAGCTTGCGATTAGATGCTTTAATAAACTCTTGCTTCAGGTCGGCAAAAGTGTGCACCGCCGGAAACTGTGGAAATTCTTGGATTACGTTATCCGGTGCATGGAACAAAATACCTGCATGCGCTTCAGACAGCATAGTGGTGTCGTTATAAGAATCACCGGCAGCAATAATACGGTAGTACAGGCTTTTGAAGGCTAGAACTGACTGACGCTTAGGGTCTTTTTGGCGCAACTGATAGTCCACCACGCGGTCGGTCTCATCAACCACAAGCTTGTGGCATAGCAGCGTAGGGAAGCCTAGCTGGCGCATTAAAGGCTGCGAAAACTCGTAAAAAGTATCAGATAAAATGACTACTTGGAAACGCTCGCGTAGCCAGTCAATAAATTCAACTGCACCATCTAGAGGTTTTAACGTGGAAATTACTTCCTGAATATCGCCTAGTTTTAAACCATGCTCATCCAGAATGCGTAAACGCTGCTTCATCAGCACATCATAATCAGGTATATCTCGGGTAGTAGCTTTAAGCGCTTCAATACCGGTTTTTTCAGCAAACGCAATCCAAATTTCCGGAACTAAAACACCCTCAAGATCTAAGCAAGCGATTTCCACAAATAAATCCTCAAAAATTAGCTGTATACAGTTTGCCGGCGACTTTTCCACCGGTAGCAATTATCTATTCATATAACTAAAACATCTAGCAATACGGGGCAAAACAGGTTCAAAGGCTATAAGCCTTTTGCTAAGATGCTATCTTACCTTATTTGGACAGTATATTGATATGCAAGCCAATAGTCGCCTAGTTTCATTAGTAGAAGCCTGTGAACAACGAAGTCCACAGCACATTTTAAAAACCGCTTTTGAGCAATTCCCCAACGAGTTATGGCTCTCATTTAGTGGCGCAGATGACATTGTCTTAGTCGATATGGCGTGGAAAATTAATCCCCAAGTCAAGGTGTTTACCATCGATACCGGCCGCTTACATTCGCAAACTTACCAGTTTCTTGAGCAAGTACGTAACCACTACTCACTGCAGTTGGAGGTCCTATGCCCGGACGGCGACGAACTAAAGCGGTTCACCAGCCAAAAAGGCTTGTTTAGCTTCTACCAAGACGGTCATTCCGAGTGCTGTTCAATTCGTAAAATAGCCCCATTGCGCAAGAAACTAGCTCAGGCCGACGCTTGGATAACAGGCCAGCGTAAAGACCAAAGCCCTAGCACGAGAAATTTTTTGCCCGAGGTGGAAGTAGACAACAACTTTTCTACCCAAGAAAAAACACTGTATAAGTTTAATCCCTTGGCCAATATGACCAGCGAAGATGTATGGAATTATATTCGTGCGCTAGAGCTGCCCTACAACCCATTACACAGCAAAGGATACAGCAGTATTGGCTGCGAACCCTGCACCCGCCCTATCCTGCCTAATCAGCACGAACGTGAAGGCCGCTGGTGGTGGGAGCAAGCTGAACAAAAGGAGTGCGGGCTGCATGCAGCGGATATAATAGCGCGCGACTAACCAAATTTTTCTCTGCAACACTTGACAAGCATGCGCAAGATAAGAATAATGCGCACCCATTGGCTACATAGCTCAGTTGGTCAGAGCGCAGCATTCATAATGCTGATGTCCCAGGTTCAAGTCCCGGTGTAGCCACCATCTTTCTTTCCAGTGCAATCCACTGGAGTCTTCAAAGCCCCGTAATCTGGGGCTTTGTTGTTTCTGAGCTAGCCACAGCCGCCCACTTCACTCCATGATAATCTACACTCAATAGCATAGCAGGCAGGCCGCGCAAACTTTCCTCTCGCTTCGACAAAGATAGAGTAAGGCTCGATATGGAGGGTAAATATCGCTATGAATCGCTAACACGTCACTGATTGCAGTTAAAACAATTAGTTACCAATCATAGGCAACCAGAAATACAACGCAATTAGGCTCGCCAGCAACACCGCTGGTGTCAATAACAGACCGACCTTCATGTACTGTCCCCAGCTGATACGGTAGCTTTTCCCAGCCAGCACATGCAGCCAGAGCAAAGTAGCCAAGCTGCCAATCGGGGTGAATTTCGGACCTAGGTCATTACCAATCACGCTGGCATAAATCATCAACTCGCGAGTTTGTTCCGTTACCTGTGCCTGCTCAATCGCCAAAGCACTGACCAGCGTGGACGGCATGTTGTTCATTACCGATGCCACCAATGCCGCCAGCACGCCACTACCTACCGTGGCGACAAAGTCTCCTTGGCCAGCTAGCCATTGCAATGCATCCGCTCCCAGTCCGGTCAATCCTGCCTTGCCCAGCCCGTATACCACCAGATACATACCAAGAGAAAACAGCACAATTTGCCAAGGCGCACCCTGCAACGCCTTGCGTACTGATACCTGTGCATCACGCCCTGCTTGCCACCAACGCCCCGCCGCTGCCATCAGCAACAAGGCAGCCGCGCCCGTCACTACCGATACAGGCACGCCCAGTGGAGCAGTAACAAAGTAAGCCAGCAGCAACACCACCAGCAGCGGGAATGTCAGTCGGAACACCAACGGGTCCTTCACTGCACTCTGCGGTAATTCCAGTCCTTCCAGGGCATAGTCACGCGGTATGTCACGGGCGAACACCAACCACACCACCAGCAGAGTGGCCAACAGGGATACCAAGTTGACCGGCACCATGACCGCTGCATAGCGACCAAAGCTGATGTCAAAATAGTTTGCAGTAACAATATTGACCAGGTTGGAAATGATCAGCGGCAAGCTGGTGGTGTCCGCCACAAAACCAGTGGCGACAATGAACGCCAGTGTTGCCATCGGCGTAAAATTCAAGCGCAGCAAAATTGCGATTACGATAGGCGTCAACAGCAAGGCAGCGCCGTCGTTGGCAAACAGTGCACTGACCACTGCGCCCAACACCACAATCAATGGCAGCAGCCTGCGCCCACTACCACCACCGAGCCGTGCCACATGCAAGGCCGCCCAAGTGAAAATTCCCGCTTCGTCCAGTATTAACGAGATAATAATCAGAGCCACAAAGGTAAAAGTGGCGTCCCAGACAATGCCCCAGACCAGCGCCACATCTGCCCAATGCACCACCCCTACAGCCAGAGCAACAATCGCACCGGCCAGAGCACTATAGCCAATGCCTAGCCCTCTTGGCTGCCAAATGACAAATACCAGTGTGAGCAAAAATATAACCAGAGCCAACAGCATGATCAGTTACCTGCCTCTTTTTCTTGTTCGTACGTGAAACTTGATTTCGCCCGAAAGTCTAGACATAACTCAGGATGGCCAGCACAGCATTCATGGGTCACAAAACTGATCAGTTCAAGCAACTGGGGAATATCAGCATGATAACGCAAATACCGCCCCTCTTGCTCCACGCTGAGCAAGCCTACTTGGGTCAGTTTTTCAGGTGAAGCGACAGATTGGTGGCTGGTAAATCCAGCAGGCTGCAATATCGCCGACTATCAGTCCCACAGTAAAGCGGTTTGCACGCAGCCGGTCGCTTGGCACAGCTCTTGTGGGAGCGCAACTCTTGCGCGATTGATGGTTGTCCATTTAGCCGATTTAACCCAGCTTAACTGCGCTGCCGATCCGCTGCAGACCTACCACAGCCTGCAACAACTCAATCTTTTACACCATCAATAAGGAATTGCACATGCGCCAACTCATTTGGTTGCGTACTGATCTGCGGATACATGACAACACCGCCTTGCTCGCCGCCACTCAAGCGGGCCCTACGATTGCGGTGTTTTTACTCAGCTCAGCGCAGTGGCAAGCACACAATAATGCCGTCTGCAAAGTCGATTTTTGGCTGCGTAACCTTGCCGAATTGCAAAGAAACCTCGCGGCACTCAACATCCCTTTACTGATTCGCAGCGCCGAACGTTGGCAAGAGGCGCCCGCGGTAATTGCACAGTTGTGCCATGAATTAAACATTAGCTCGGTGCATGTTAATACNNTTAGAAGCGCCTGCAGTCATAGCCCAGCTGTGCCATGAATTAAACATTAGCGCTGTGCATGTTAATACCGAGTATGGCGTTGACGAAAGCCAACGCGATGCAGCCGTTGGTGCGCAACTGGTTGAACAGGGCCTCTTATTTAAAAGTCATCATGACCGATTGTTGTTTAAGCCCGGCAGTATTCTCACGCAAAATGACAGCTACTTTAAAGTATTCAGCCAGTTTCGTAAGGTCTGCTATCAGCGCTTACACAATTACATTGCACCATGCCTTACCGTGCCTACAGCGCAAGCGGTTTTACCCATTGAGGCCGATCCCGCTCCTGCTAACGTGGCTGGATTCACAACAGTTGCCACCTCACTGCAAGCCCTATGGCCTGCGGGTGAAACCGCTGCACAGCAACGTCTGGATAGCTTTTGTGCTGAGGCGATTGATGATTATTCAGAGCAACGCGACTTCCCTGCCGAGCTAGGCACTAGCCAGATTTCTGCCTATTTAGCTGCCGGTGTGCTGTCTGTGCGCCAATGCTTGCATGCTGCGCTAGCGGTGAACCAGGGCGAGTTTGATTGCGGCAAGTCAGGCGTGGTGACTTGGATTAACGAACTGCTTTGGCGTGAGTTTTACACGCACATACTGGTGGGATACCCCAAGGTATCGCGTCACCGAGCCTTCAAGGTTGAAACAGAGTTTTTAGCTTGGCGCAAAGCACCCGATGACTTGCTGGCTTGGCAACAAGGCCGCACCGGTTTCCCGATTATTGATGCAGCGATGCGACAACTTCTAGCCACTGGTTGGATGCACAACCGTCTGCGCATGGTTGTGGCCATGTTTTTAACTAAAAACCTGCTTATTAACTGGCGTGAAGGTGAAGGCTTTTTTATGCAGCACTTAATCGATGGTGATTTAGCCGCAAACAATGGCGGCTGGCAGTGGAGCGCATCAACAGGTACAGATGCCGTGCCATATTTTCGTTTATTTAACCCCATCAGCCAATCCAAAAAATTTGACCCACAAGGCGACTTTATTCGGCACTGGTTGCCTGAGCTGGCACACTTGAGTTACAAAGACATCCATCAACCCAAACTACAGGGTGGCTTGTTTGATGCCACTGATTACCCCAAACCCATGGTGGATTTAGCCTCGAGTCGTGAACGGGCATTAAATGCATTTAAAAACCTGCCGCGCAGCGCCGATTTTAACGACCCTTTTGGTACAGATTGATGAATGGACTAAGACTACTGATTAACATCGCCCTTGCGGCTGTGTGCACTTGGGGCGGCATCTATTTGCTTGGGCAGGACTCTTATTATCTGCATGACCGCTGGCATCGTGTGCCGGGCACGACCTTCTCTGGAATGTCGCTGTATCTCTTAGCAGTGTGCCTGTTCTGCCTGAGTGCCTTCTCAATCGCCGTTGCGCGAGCT
>LFTS01000286.1 GCA_001513435.1 Gammaproteobacteria bacterium DTU040 | reverse complement strand
GCGCTGCCCGTGTTGTTAGATGAGCAAGGCGTGCTGGTTAAATTTGGGCGCATTCAGGTGTATCCAAGTTGGCTGTTATTCGACGAACAAGGGCATTTGTTACGCTTGGTGCAAGGCAGTCTAGGTAAGCAACAGGCTGTGGCTTTACTCGCCGACCCAACTATAGAGCTAGAGCAGCAAGCAGGTAGTTTGATCAAGCAACGCAACAAACAAGAGCCGGACAAGCAGGAGATAACCGATATGCAAACTAAAGACATTTATTTGGCGGGTGGTTGTTTTTGGGGGGTAGAAGCTTATTTTGAGCGCATCGAGGGAGTGGTGAGCGCTGTATCAGGTTACGCCAATGGGCGTACTGAAAACCCTAGTTATAATGACGTTATCTACAAAAATACCGGCCATGCAGAAACGGTTAAGGTGACCTATGATCCGGCAAAGGTGAGCTTAACTGAGCTTTTGCAGCATTTTTTTCGTATTGTGAATCCTACTACTCTGAATCAACAAGGCAATGATCGCGGTACCCAGTACCGCAGTGGTGTTTATAGCAATGATAAGCACGAGCAAGCGTTAATAGCCGCTGCGCTGGTGCAATTGCAGCGTAAATACGAGGTGCCGGTCGTGATTGAAAATCTACCGCTAAAACACTTTTATCTGGCGGAGGACTATCATCAGGATTATCTGGCTAACAATCCAAATGGATACTGCCATGTTGATTTGCGCTTGGCCGATGAGCCTTTGCCAGAGGCCGAGCTTGAACCAGCGTTTACTGCAGAGGATTACCAAAAACCAACGGCAGAAACGTTAAAGAGCATACTCACGCCAGCGCAGTATCAGATTACTCAGGAAAGCGGCACCGAGCGTGCTTACACCCATGAGTACGACAAGCTCTTTGCCCCGGGGATTTATGTGGATGTGGTCAGCGGTGAGCCTTTGTTTAGCTCGCGGGATAAATATAACGCGGGTTGCGGCTGGCCAAGTTTTAGTAAAGCCATACAAGAGCAATATATTACTAAGCAAGATGATTACGGTTTTAATATGCACCGTGTGGAAGTGCGTAGTCGCATGGCCGATTCACACCTAGGGCATTTATTCCCTGATGGTCCGCGCGATCAGGGGGGGTTACGCTACTGTATTAATGGTGACAGCCTGTTATTTATTCCGCTGGAGGAGATGCAGGCGCGTGGTTATGGAGCTTGGATCGACAGGGTAAAGTAGGTGAAATTTGCTGTGCTGTGAAAGTCATAATTGCAAGCTAAAAAAATATAAAAAAACCTTGATTTTTCTAATTTCACTAAGCGCTATAAATAAGTTGTGCACATACAGTGCAAAGTTAATAAATCACTTGAGCTGAAAAGGATAAAGCAGAGTGTTTGTTATATTGACTTTGTTAAGTGCTTGAATTTATTGGTTTTATTTGTGTTGGTCGAAAATTCATCAAATTGGCTCAAGGCTACATTAATGCTAGCTTAGCCAACTTTGCTGGCAGGTTGTTCACAGAGTTATCCACAGCTATTGTGGATGGTTTGCGCTAAGCCACGACCCGCCGGCATTAGCGCATTTTTAACTTGAATTGCCGTTGTTTTAACTGGCGTTAGGTCTGAAAAATAAAGTCTGTCCGCGCTGTAATCCAATCAGGTTTATATTGTCGCGCACCACCTCAGCTTCAATGGGCTGCTCCTGTCCCGCGACCTTAAGGGTGACTCGGGTAATAGCGCCCAGGGGGCGAATATCACGCACAATACCGGCCTGTAATTCAGGGGCGGCTTGGCGTGATAACTCAACCTCGTGCGGGCGGAATTGAATCTGCTGATCATTTAATTGCAGTTGGTTGGAGTCACCTAAGAAGTGGTAAACAAACTCATTGGCTGGGTTTTCATAGACTTCAGCCGGTGTGCCGATTTGTTCTATCACGCCTTTATTCATCACCACGATACGATCTGCCACTTCCATGGCTTCCTCTTGGTCATGAGTAACAAAAACCGAAGTAAGATTAATTTCTTCGTGCAGGTTGGCCAGCCAGCGGCGCAGCTCTTTGCGCACCTTGGCATCCAACGCACCAAAGGGCTCATCCAGTAGTAGAATTTCAGGTTGCACAGCCAGCGCACGCGCTAGGGCAATACGTTGACGCTGCCCGCCTGACAGCTGCTCAGGGTAGCGATCAGCCAGCCAATCTAACTGCACCATTTGCAACAGTTCCATCACCTTGGCGCGAATTTCTGTTTCGCTTGGGCGCTGACGGCGTGGCTTCATGCGTAAACCAAAGGCAACGTTGTCAAACACAGTCATATGACGAAACAGCGCGTAATGCTGGAATACAAAACCCACGTTGCGCTTGCGCACGTCGCGCTTAGAGACATCATCGCCATTGAAAATAATATGCCCGCTGTCGGGCTTTTCTAGGCCAGCGATAATTCTGAGTAAGGTGGTTTTACCGCAACCGGATGGGCCCAGCAGGGCGACCAGTTCGCCGGACTCAATGGCCAAGTTGATTTCATTTAGCGCCTTAAAATCGCCAAAGGCTTTGTTAACGTGTTGGACTTCGATACTCATTGTGCTGTTCTCGGTTAAATTATTTTTCTAAGCGTTCTTGCGCCCACTGTTTCAGTATTAGCATCAGCAGTGCCATTACTAGCAAAACAGTCGCTACGCTAAAGGCTGCGACATGGTTGTATTCGTTATAAAGAATCTCGACATGCAGCGGCAGGGTGTTGGTAAAGCCACGAATGTGTCCAGATACCACCGACACGGCGCCAAATTCGCCCAGCGCCCGTGCTGTGCAGAGCACCACGCCGTAGGTTAAACCCCAGCGAATATTGGGCAGGGTGACATGCCAAAACATTTGCCAACCTGAAGCGCCCAGTAAGCGTGCGGCTTCTTCTTCCTGCGTGCCTTGTTGTTGCATCAGCGGAATAAGTTCGCGCGCCACAAAGGGCACGGTAACAAACAAAGTGGCGAGCACAATGCCGGGGATGGCGAAAATGATTTGAATGTCATGCTCAGCCAGCCACTCACCAAAAAAGCCTTGTGCACCAAATAACAGGATGTACACCAAACCGGCGATAATGGGAGAGACAGAAAAAGGCAGATCAATGAGTGTTACCAGCAGGCTTTTACCGCGGAACTCATACTTACTGACGCACCAAGCAGCAGCCACACCAAACACCACGTTTAACGGAACAGAAATACCTACGGCTATCAGTGTGAGTTTTAAGGCGGCGATAGCGTCTGGTTCTAACACGGCGGTGAAGAAGCTGGCATAGCCTTGTTGGATGGCCTCGCTGAGTACGACATAAAGCGGTAGAACTAAAAACACCAGAAACACCAACCATGCACAGCCAATCAGTGTCAGCGCGCCGAGGTTTCGTTGTCGTGTTGTCGATAAAACGAGAGTGGACATGGGGTTATTCCTGTTACCAAAAATAAAAACTAAAAGAAACTGTCTACGCAATCCGGGGTTAATGCTTGATCAAATAGCGTTGCAGCAGGTTAATCAGCAATAAAAACACAAAGGACACGGCCAGCATCATTACGCCAATGGCTGTGGCGCCTAAATAGTCATACTGGTCCAGTTTCACCATGATTAAAAAAGGCAGGATTTCAGTTTTGCCAGGCATATTTCCGGCAATGAAAATTACCGAGCCGTACTCACCCACGGCACGGGCAAAGGCCAAGGTGAAGCCGGTTAACCAAGCCGGCAGCAAAGCAGGAATCAGTACGTGACGCAGTACCTGAAACGAGTTAGCCCCTAAGCAGGTGGCCGCCTCTTCAAGTTCACGCGGAATATCTTCTAAAACGGGTTGAATGGTGCGCACGACAAAAGGCAGGGTGACAAAGGTCAGGGCCAAGACAATGCCGAAGGGCGTGAACGCCACCTTGATGCCCAAGTCGCTGGCGTATTGCCCCAGTAGTCCTTTAGGTGCATACAGAGTAGTCAGTGCGATACCCGCCACCGCCGTGGGCAGCGCAAAGGGTAGATCGATTAATGCATCAATGATTTTGCGCCCAGGAAAGCGGTAGCGCACAATCACCCACGCTAACAACGTACCTATGAAGCCATTGACCAGCGCGGCAACTAACGCAGCACCAAAACTAAGCTTTAATGCTGAGACCACCTGAGGTGTGCTGATGATGCGATAAAAATCCTGCCAGCTCAGTTGAGCGGCATACACCAGCATGCCGGCCAAAGGAATCAGCACAATCAGACTTAAATAAACCAAGGTATAACCCAGCGTGAGGTTAAAGCCGGGAATTACTGGGGAAACTGAGCGCGCCATAAAACAGCCTTGTGACAACGTTAGACAGGCGGGTATCTTAGGGCTTTATGAATATGCTTTAAAATACTAATTGGCAATCTATATATGCTTAAAAGGTATAAGTGATTAGGGTTAGATGTTCTAGCTTAATAATTAAGTAAATTCTTAGCTGCAGGTCATTTTCAGGTAAAAAACTGCGTTAATTACAAGCCATTCCCGCAATGGGTAATCCCCTCTTTCTGTAAAACAACGCTATAGGGTTGGCGCGCTTAGCAATGCCACGTTGTGTATTGGCGCAGTCACAGGTTAAATATGCGGTCGACCGTATTTGAGGGGGTCTATGCTAACCGTCATATCGACTTACGAACATCTGCGTGAACTTGGTAAGCTATGCGCCACACTGAAATATAGGATGGCTGATGCTAAACGCTTTTTATAGTTGGTTGCCTGACATGCTGTCGGGCTGGCAAGTGCTTTTGCTGGTAATTACAGCAGCATTCACCTCGTTTATCACCGCTGCGGTAGGTGTAGGTGGTGGAGTGTTGTTATTGGCCGTGCTGAGCTTGGTCATTCCTGTCTCGGCCATTATTCCTGTGCATGGTTTGGTGCAGCTGGGTTCTAATGCTTACCGCTCAGTACTGCTGTGGCGCAATATCGACTGGCAAACGGTGTTGTACTTTCTACCCGGCTCAATTGTGGGCGCTGCGTTGGCAGCGGTGTTTTTGGTTGAGCTACCCTTAGCAGCTTTACAGATCGCTATCGCCAGTTTTATTCTTTTTTTGTGTTGGGGGCCGCGCTTGCCGGGCAGGGTGCTAAGCAACTGGGGAGTTTTTTTAGCCGCTGCGATCACTACGTTTTTAAGTCATTTTGTCGGGGCAACCGGCCCTTTGGTGGCGGCATTTATTAAGCAAAAATTTGCCGACAGCCGTCATGTATCAGTAGCCAGCTTTGCAGTAACTATGACCATACAGCACGGGCCAAAAGCACTGGTATATGGCGTAGCAGGTTTTGCGTTTAAAGAGTGGCTATTGCTGGTGGCTCTGATGATTAGCGCAGGCGCGTTAGGGACTAAACTCGGCTTATTGCAGCTAAACAAACTGAGTGACCAGCGTTTTACCCTAGTCTTTAATACAGTATTAACCGTGCTGGCGTTACGCTTGCTCTGGCAGGCATTCACGTAACAGCATGGGTTGAGGATAAGAGTAAGTGGCTGAATATTATCTGTGGATTAAAAACGTTCATATTGGCATGGCCTATACCACTGGGTTGTTGTTTTTGTTGCGCGGTTTATACCGCTTGCTTTGGCGTGAGCGGATGCATCAAGGCTTGAGAAAAAGCGTTGACCGTTTGAGTTATTTGGTCGATACGCTGTTGTTGGCTATGGGTATTAGTCTGTTATTTGTTTTACAGCTTAATCCCGTCACTACCGCTTGGGTGGCGAGCAAACTGGTGTTGCTGATTGTCTATGTGGGGCTGGGAGTGTTTGCCTTTCGTCAGCGTTTGCCGTTGGCTGGACGTTGGTCGTGCTTTGCTTTGGCATTAGTTTGTTGGCTGCTAATGTATCAAACTGCCAGACTCCACTTGCCCATTTGGATGTGGAGTTAACGATGCCGCTCTAAGAGGAGCTCTAGGAGCGGCAGGGTTGTCTTAGAATAAGCTAGGTAGAGCTAACCAGATCGTCATGCAAGCACCTGAGAGCGGGCCGCCATTACTGAGCTCCAAGCGTGCGGGTCGTTCTTCCTGATCATGCATAGCGACTATGTTGGCGGCAAAATACAAACCCAAACCCGTGCTGCCGCTGTCACGATCAATGCTGCTAGCGGCTTGATTGTGCACTGCGCCTAAGTGATGAGCAGGGTAGCCGGGACCGTCATCATTGATGGTTAATAACACGCCATTATCCACGCACTCAGCTTGCAAAAGAATGCTGCTGCGGCAGTAATTAACGGCATTGCCTAGCGCGTTATCCAACACAGTACCCATCAGGCTGGCATCAAAAAATCCTTCTAAATCCGGATCGTCCAGTTTGATTTGCAAATCGATAGTGCGGTATTGCAGCAGCTCGCGGTGACGGTTGTGTAGGTCTTCAAATAGCTCATCGAGTCGGCAATATTCAGGCTGTAGGCGGAGCTGGTTGTGTTCTAATTTATAAATACCTAACAACTGCATTAGCATGGCGTCAAGGCGCAGTGCTTCTTGCTCAATCAGGCGTGCTTGCGATGAGTGTTGCAGTTCTTTGGGCATTTGTGCGAGCAGGCTTTCATAGGCCTGACTGATAGCGGCAATAATATTTTTCATGTCATGTACGCTGGAAGCCATCAGCGTTGAAAAATCAATCTGTTTTACCATGGGCTTAACTCCAGTGCGGTTTGCATATGTTGATGCTGAGGTGATTCGGGATCAAGCTTAGACAGACCGCCTATACGCTTTAAACAGTCACCAAGGCGGTTATTCGCGTCAGGCTGATGTTGGCGTAGCTGTTCTAAAAACAGGCGTGCTGCGGCCATATTCAATTCGATCAGTTGCGGCGCTAGTTGCAAGGCTTGCTCAAACAGCGGCAGAGCTTTTTCAGTTTGTTCTTGGGTGTGCAAGGCGGTTGCTTGACGGCCGAGCTCAATGGCATTGCGTAACGGCTCAGGATTGAACTGCGGCAGGCGCTGGCTGATTTGTTCAAGCACGCCAGTTGTGCCAGCGTAACGCGCAGCACAATGAAGCCAGAAAGACTGAGCAGTGTCTGCTTGTTCTAGCTGCGCTAGCCAATCGCCCAGTTGTATTAGAGTGATCGCTGCATAATCATTTTTATGGTTATGCAGCGCTTCGATTAGGGGTTGTAGCTCTTCGGCGGTGTGCGCTCTACCCTGACGTCGGCGTTGCTCAATGCGTAGCAATGCCGTGGCAGGCTGTAAAGAGTAAGTCTGTTGCCAGCTTCTTTCAATTATTTTAAGCCAATGCTGTGCATCGTCAGGCATGCGACGATCGCCTGCGCTTTGCGTCAGGATAGAAGCCAGCTGCCAAAGTAATTCCGGGTCAAAAGTGGCAGAATAACGGCCTACCTCCCAGCATTGATGAATGGCATGGGCAGCAACCTTATGGTCGTTGTTTAGCCAAGCATGGCAGGCCAGTCGAATTTGACGTCGCACAGTGTTGGGCGATAGGGCTACCGCTTGTTGGAGAGCCTCTTGCATGGCTGGCAAGTCGTTGTTGTTAGCTGCCAAACTGGCTTGTATATCACGTAATTCCGGCATCATGGGAAATTGTCGCGTGGCTGCAGTAAGCAGGCGGGCAAGTTGTTCGAAGCGCCCTTGGCGTAACCACAAGTTGGACAGCGCT
>LFTS01000123.1 GCA_001513435.1 Gammaproteobacteria bacterium DTU040 | reverse complement strand
GGGCTTTTCTATTGTTGTTGACATGTTGTTTAGAGGCTATTAGAATTGCGCCTCCTTTTAATAGGTGCGCGCTGCTTAATAGGTAGCTAAACAAGAGTCTGAGGTCAAAATGCAGAATCAACAAATCCGTATTCGGTTGAAGGCATTTGATCATCGCCTGATTGATCAATCTACCCAAGAAATCGTGGAAACCGCGAAAAGAACTGGGGCTCAGGTGCGTGGTCCAATCCCATTGCCGACTCGCAAAGAGCGATTTACCGTTCTTGTATCACCGCACGTCAACAAAGACGCGCGTGATCAGTACGAAATTCGCACACATAAACGCGTACTGGATATTGTCCAGCCAACAGATAAAACTGTTGATGCGTTGATGAAACTTGATCTGGCAGCTGGTGTGGAAGTACAGATCAGCCTCGGCTAAAACATCCGTTTTAGTCGTGTAACGCTCTGAAATGGGCGGCCATAGCGGGTGAGAGCCCCGTACACAAATGAGGTCCTAATATGACAATAGGTTTAGTCGGTCGTAAGTGCGGTATGACCCGTGTTTTCACCGAAGAGGGTATCTCGATTCCGGTCACTGTAATTGAAGTGGAGCCGAATCGTATTACTCAGGTTAAGTCAGAAGAAACTGATGGCTACCGTGCTGTTCAGGTAACTGTGGGTGAGCGTCGTGCTTCTCGCGTTACTAAAGCGCAGGCAGGTCATTTTGCTAAAGCTGGCGTTGCAGCTGGCCGCAAAGTATTGGAGTTTCGCCTTGAAGAAGGCGAGTACCAAGCTGGCGACCAATTAACAGCTGAAATCTTTACTGCTGGTCAAATCGTTGATGTGACGGGTCAGTCAAAAGGTAAGGGCTTCGCCGGTACCATTAAGCGCTGGAATTTTGCTGGTCAGGATGCCTCTCACGGTAACTCTGTCTCGCACCGTGTTCCGGGCTCCATTGGTCAGTGCCAAACACCAGGACGTGTATTTAAAGGCAAGAAAATGTCTGGCCACATGGGTGCTGAGCGTAAGACTGTTCAGTCCTTAGAAATCGTTCGTGTTGATGCTGAGCGTAATTTATTGCTTGTAAAAGGTGCTGTTCCTGGCGCTACTGGCGGTGATGTTATCGTTCGTCCAACCACTAAAGGTCGCGGTTAAGAGGGAGTGCCGAAATGCAAGTAAATGTAAATGGCGCCCAAGCAATTGATGTTTGTGAGCGTACTTTTGGCGGCGAATTTAACGAGACTCTTGTTCACCAAGCCGTAGTAGCCTACATGGCTGGTGGTCGCCAAGGCAGTAAAAAACAAAAAACCCGCTCTGAAGTGTCTGGTGGTGGTCGTAAGCCATGGCGTCAGAAGGGTACTGGTCGCGCACGCGCCGGTACAATCCGTTCTCCGATTTGGCGTGGGGGTGGTGCAACATTTGCTGCACGCCCGCAGGATCACTCTCAGAAGTTAAATAAAAAGATGTATCGCGCTGCGATGCGTTCTATCTTGTCTGAGCTGGTTCGCCAAGATCGTCTAGTCGTTGTTGAAGAGTTTGCAGTTAGTGCACCTAAGACTAAGGATTTGGTAGAAAAACTGAATGCTTTGGATTTGCAGAATGTATTAATTGTTTCCGAAGACATTGAGCAAAATCTTTATTTGGCTGCACGTAACCTTCCTCATGTGGATGTGCTTGATGTGCAAGGCTCAGACCCAGTAAGCCTGATCGCTTATGATAAGGTTCTGATGACTGTGTCAGCCATTAAGAAGTTTGAGGAGTTATTGGGATGAACCAGGAACGCGTATTTAAAGTGCTGCTTGGCCCACATATCTCCGAGAAGGCGACTATGTTAGCCGATGGCAAAAACCAGTTTGTATTTAAAGTTGCGATTGATGCAACCAAGCTGGAAATCAAAAATGCTGTAGAAGCCCTGTTCGAAGTGAAAGTAGCTGATGTTAACACCGTTAAAGTTGACGGTAAGACTAAGCGTACAGCGCGCGGACTGGGTAAGCGTAAGGACTGGAAAAAAGCCTATATCGCCCTACAGCCCGGTCAAGACATTGACTTCACTAGCAGTGCTGAATAAGTAGAGGTGTATCATGGCAATTGTTAAAAGCAAGCCGACTTCTGCTGGACGCCGTTTTGTCGTTCGCGTAGTCAATAAGGAGCTGCACAAAGGCTCTCCTTATGCGCCGCTGCTGGAAAAGAAAACTAAAACCGGTGGCCGCAATAATAATGGTCGTATTACCACTCGTCACGTTGGTGGTGGTCACAAGCAACAATATCGTATTATCGATTTTCGTCGTAACAAAGACGGCATCCCTGCGACTGTTGAACGCTTAGAGTACGATCCAAACCGCAGTGCACACATTGCATTGCTTAAGTATGCAGACGGTGAGCGTCGCTATATTTTAGCACCTAAAGGTGTTAGTGCTGGCGAGCAGTTGCTGTCAGGCGAACATGCGCCTATCAAAGCGGGTAACACTTTACCGCTGCGTAGCATACCAGTAGGTTCTACCATTCACGGTATTGAGCTTAAGCCAGGTAAGGGTGCGCAAATGGCACGCTCTGCTGGTACTTCCGCTCAGTTGATTGCACGTGATGGAGCTTACGTTACTCTGCGTTTACGTTCAGGTGAAATGCGTAAAGTGTTAGCCGAATGTCGCGCAACCTTAGGCGAAGTTTCAAACCATGAACACTTCTTGCGTTCTTTAGGCAAGGCTGGTGCTTCACGTTGGGCGGGTATTCGTCCAAGCGTACGTGGTGCTGCGATGAACCCAGTTGATCACCCACATGGTGGTGGTGAAGGCCGTACTAAAGGTGGTCGTCATCCAGTTACTCCATGGGGTCGCCCAACTAAGGGGGGCAAAACCCGTACTAATAAGCGTACGAACAAGATGATCGTTCATCGCCGTAAATAATTGAGGATAACAAATGTCACGTTCTCTTAAGAAAGGTCCATTTATTGACCTTCACCTGTTAAAGAAGGTTGAGACTGCGGTTGAAAAGAACGATCGTAAACCAGTGAAAACTTGGTCGCGTCGCTCAATGATACTACCGCAGATGGTTGGTCTAACTATTGCAGTTCACAACGGTCGTCAGCATGTACCTGTGTTGATCGGTGAAGATATGGTTGGTCATAAGTTAGGCGAATTTGCTGCAACACGTACCTATCGTGGTCACGTTGCAGACAAAAAAGGCAAGCGTTAAGGGGTGAGATGATGGAAGTAGCCGCAAAGTTATCGGGCGCTCGCATTTCTGCCCAAAAAGCCCGTTTGGTTGCTGACCAAATTCGCGGGAAGAAAGTAGATGAAGCGCTCAACCTACTAACTTTCAGCAGCAAAAAAGCTGCTGAGATTATTAAAAAAGTGCTTGAATCTGCGATAGCCAATGCCGAGCATAACGAAGGTGCTGATGTTGACGATTTAAGCGTCTCAACAGTCTTTGTTAACGAAGGGCGTTCGATGAAGCGTATCAGACCACGTGCCAAAGGCCGTGCAGATCGAATCATCAAGCGGTCTTGCCATATCACTGTCAAGGTCGCAGACAAGTAACGGAGTTTAACAGATGGGTCAGAAAGTACATCCCATAGGCATACGCCTGGGTATAGTCAAGGATCACGCATCGGTTTGGTATGCAGACAGCAAAAATTATGCTGACTACTTAAATGCCGATTTAGAAGCTCGTGCGTATCTATTCGACAAACTAAAAAACGCGTCCGTTAGTCGTATCGAGATTGCTCGTCCGGCTCAGACAGCACGCATTACCATCCACACTGCTCGTCCTGGAATCATTATCGGGAAGAAAGGTGAAGATGTTGAAAAGCTGCGTCAGGACCTGACCAAGAAAATGGGTGTGCCCGTGCACATCAATATTGAAGAGATCCGCAAGCCGGAGCTCGACAGTATGCTCGTTGCTCAGAGCGTAGCTCAGCAGCTGGAGCGCCGTGTAATGTTCCGTCGTGCGATGAAGCGCGCGGTACAAAACGCAATGCGCATTGGTGCCAAAGGCATCAAAATCCAAGTGAGCGGTCGTCTTGGTGGTGCTGAAATTGCACGTACAGAATGGTATCGCGAAGGCCGTGTGCCATTGCACACGCTGCGCGCTGATATCGATTATGCCACCTATGAGGCGCACACCACTTACGGTGTGATTGGTGTGAAAGTTTGGATCTTTAAGGGCGAAGTTATTGGCGGCCGTACAGAAGAAACTAAACCAACATCACCAGCGCCACGTAAAAAAGCTGCACGTTAAGGAGTACGCAACATGTTACAACCAAAGCGTACGAAGTTCCGCAAGATGATGACAGGCCACAACCGTGGTCTAGCTCAACGCGGAAGCAAGGTTAGCTTCGGCGAGTATGCACTTAAAGCTACTGGTCGCGGTCGACTCACTGCGCGTCAGATTGAAGCAGGCCGTCGTGCCCTTACGCGTCACGTTAAGCGTGGCGGTAAAATCTGGATTCGCGTTTTCCCTGACAAGCCAATTACCAAGAAGCCCCTAGAAGTACGTATGGGTAAAGGTAAAGGTTCAGTAGAGTATTGGGTAGCTTTGATTC
>LFTS01000026.1:2785-14936 GCA_001513435.1 Gammaproteobacteria bacterium DTU040 | reverse complement strand
CTTGGAATAACAGCGATTGGGGTTTTGAAATCAATCAGGCGGCTCTGCAACTGTCCGTCTTGGGTAAAAGTAACACGGCCGGCTAAGGACAGATCCCGATCAAACCAAGGCAGTAATAACACTCCACCATACACTTCCACGCCCAACTGCCAATAACCTTGGCTGTTAATTTCCGGCTGGGGTTTAACCTTCAAGCATGGGCTGTCAGTGTGCGCACCAATCACGCGCAGACCTTGCTCGGTGAGCGGTCGCTGACCTAAACGCAAAGCAATAATGGAGGAGTCGTTACGGCGGACAAAATACTGTCCGGCGGGCTCAAGCTGCCACGGCTCACGCTCATTAAGTTCAGTAAAACCTGCGGTAGTTAGCGTGCTGGCAAGGCTTTGTGTGGCGTGAAAGGGTGTTGGGGACTGGGTTAGAAACTCAAATAAAGCGGAGTGCATGATTGTTCCTGTGGGATTACTTGGGTAATGGAATTACTGCGTTAGGGTATCCGGCCATAAACGAATAGGTGCGCCGTTTTCAGGCCACAGCTGTAGTTGGCCTTCTTTGGAGTAATCCCAGTGTGTCACCTGACTCAGGGCTTCAAGGTAGCGTTGTTCTTGCTCCATTAAAGCGGGTGTGCAGAGTTTGCGGCTGGTGGCAAATTTATCCAGGCGTAGCTGTTTGCCGGTAAGCTTGTATTCGGCAAACCAGTTGTTACAGCCGGCCAAGCCATGAGCACGCATGTTTTTTCCTAGGGTGATGGATAAATGACTGCTGTCGATCAGGGGGCGCTCGCCAATCCATTCCACATAATAGAGTTGTTCTTGAGCAAGCTGGGTGGAGAAACTGGGCAAGTTTGAGCAACCGCTAGCAACAGCAGTCATGGCAATAGCAAAGTAAAGTTTTTTCATAATTAGGCTTCCGTTGATTGGCAATGTCGGCACAGGTGCCGGCCAGCACGGTTTTGCCAGCCAAGTTCAGTCAGGCGCGCCTCTGCTGCCGGTAGCAAAGCATCTTGCCCTAAACTGGCATCTACAGCAAATTCAAGCTCTAGAAAACTGCCGCAGCCGTCACATTGAACCTGCCATTGATGAATGGCGAGCTCGTTAAAAATAGGGCCGCTGGCTGTGGCGGTCCATTGTTCGGGTGCGTTAATTAAATATTCAATATGTTCAATATGCAGCTGCATGCTGAGCTCACGACTGCCTTTGAGGCTGACCAGCAGACTATCACCTACTTTGATTGCACCGCCTGTGCCAGTGACTTGATAGCGTCCAGGTTGCACGGTGCGGCATTCAATCAGCGTGCGTTTAGGCGTGAGTTGCTGTTGGCGAAAGTCATGTTGCGTCATAATCTGTACCTGCTTGATTGTTAGTCGATACTCAACTTTTTTAAGCGGTAGCGTAAAGAACGTAAACTCAAACCCAAGCGCTCTGCTGCTGCCGTACGGTTCCAGCGTGTTTCTTCCAAAGCTTGCACGATAATTTTACGTTCTATGGTTTCTAAGTGATGCTCTAAGTTATTGATAGGACCTGTAGAAGGGCTGGGTTGTTCAGAAGCTATTGCCGCAGGGGTGATGCCGACGTTGGTTAGGTTTAGGTCATGGCTGTCAATAACATTGCCTTCGCACAGGGTGTAGGCGCGTTCCAGCAGGTTTTCCAGTTCGCGCACGTTGCCGGGGAAGTGAAAGCTTTGTAGTTTGGCTAGTGCCTCGGGAGTAAGCTCGACATGGTTGTTGTCCTGGTTTAAACGCTGTAAAAACACTTGGCTCAGTAGTGCAATGTCCTCGGGACGCTCGCGCAGTGCCGGAACGTTAAGCTCGATAACGTTAAGGCGGTAAAACAAGTCTTGGCGAAAGCGACCCGCGGCCACTTCTTTGTTTAAGTCTTTATGGGTGGCGCTCAGCACGCGCACATCAACGGCTTGCTCTTGCTGGCAACCCACGGGGCGAATAGTTTTTTCTTGCAACGCACGCAGCAGTTTTACTTGCATGTTGAGGGGTAAGTCAGCGACTTCGTCTAAAAATAAGGTACCACCGTGTGCTGCTTGGAATAAACCGATTTTGTTGTCTGTGGCGCCGCTAAAGCTGCCTTTTTTGTGTCCGAAAAACTCGCTTTCCATGAGTTCACTCGGTATTGCACCGCAGTTAACGGGGATAAAAGGCTGTTCGTTACGGCTGCCTAGCTGGTGTATTTGTCGTGCGACGAGCTCTTTGCCCGTGCCTGATTCGCCGCTGATATACACAGGTGCTTGGCTGCGTGCCAATTTGGCGATTTGCATGCGCAAGCGTTGCATCAGGATAGAGTTGCCGAGCAGCGCGTTTTCAACCGGAATATCGTGCTTTACGTGATTGGTACTCAGCTTAAGCGCACTGCTGACCAGCTCGCGCAGCCGGTTAATATCCACTGGCTTGGTGATGTAATCAAACGCACCGGCTTTAAGCGCTTTGGTTGCGGTTTCTACACAGCCGTATGCGGTAATCATGGCAATGGGCATGGTACTGTGATGCTGTTGCACGTACTCGATAATGTCTAAGCCAGAGCCGTCAGGCAAGCGCATGTCAGTCAAGCACAAGTCAAAAGTTTGCTGCTGTAATACGGCCAATGTTTCTTGATAATTACAGGTGCTGTGGGTTTTTAAACCCATACGGCTTAGGGTTATTTCGAGCAGTTCAAGAATATCGGGCTCGTCATCAACAATTAAAACAGAGGCTATACTCATTGTCTGAGACCATAGGATTTAGGGTGAGCAAAAGTTATTTTAAAGCAACTGCCAATACCATCGCGGGGGCTGTAGTCGAGCCGTGCTTGGTTAGCCTCGCATAACTCACGCGAGATGTACAAGCCTAAGCCTGTGCCCTTGCTGTCGGTGGTAAAGAAAGGCTCAAACATGCTTTGCTGTTCGGACTCGGGTATGCCCGGCCCTTCGTCTAGGATTTCCAACACGGGTAATTTGCTGTCTGGGTGGCGGTACAGGATTAAATCCACATAACGCTTACCTTCCACCTCTTTTGTGTAGCGCATAGCATTGTTAATTAAATTGGTTAGCACCTGATCCAGCTGGTGCGGATCCATGCGCGTTTGCAGTGAGGAGCCTTTGGCCAGTAGGCGCAGCACTTTGTTTGTTGTTGCGCTTTCTTGATAGCTACTGACGAAACGGTGCAGCCAGTATTTAAGATCAAGCACTTGCTGCTCGGCTTGGCGCTGCTTGGATAGCTGCAGCACGTTTTCCACGACCAGGTTCATGCGTCTGGTTTGGTCTTGAATTATCTGTGCTAAGCGCTTGTCCTCTGAACCTAGCTGTTCAGACTCGTTTAATAGCTGCGCCGCATGGCTGATTGCGCCCAGTGGATTACGGATCTCATGGGAAATGGCTGCTGCTAAGCGACCTAGTGACAGCAGTTTTAAATGCTGTGCATGCTGATTAATCTGGCGCGTGTCTTCTAAGAAAATTAACAGCTGCCCGGCGTCGTTATTTTTATTCAATAACACAAAATTGGGCTGTAACTGTGGCGTTCTTTCAGAGAATTGAACGGGGCTTGGGTGCATGCTTGTATTTTGCTGCCAGGCTTGATAACTGTCGATTAAGGCGGGGAAATGTATGGCAAGGCTGGCCCCTTGTAGCTGTCGGCTATTAAGCATCTGTAGCGCAGACTGGTTTGCCTGTAAAATACGGTATTGGTTGTCGATGATAAGAATACCGGTACGCATGCGGTCGATAACCAAGGCATTTAACGCTTCTAGGCTAGCAACGGTAGAGGCTTGCTCAATAGCTAAAGCTTCACTGGCTTTAAGACGTTTACTGACGGCTTGCACAAAAAATGCCGCCGCAAAACATAGCATGCCTGAGATACCTGCTTGCATATAAAGGTTGCTGACATAGGCGTTGCTAAAGCTAAGATAAAAGGTCAGGTAGATAATACCGGCTGCACCTACAGCTGCAATCAGAATACCTAAGTGGCGATATAGCAAAACATTGGCCACAGCAACAGCTATGATAATCAGGTTACCTATACCGCTAGATGGGCCGCCAGCGGTATAAAACAAAGTACAGAGTTGCACAATATCAAAGAGTGCCAAAGCGAATAACACACCGATACGCTCAGCCTGTTGCATGCCGATAGCGACAATGATATTTAGAATTAAATAGGCCCAGCTGGCATATAAAAAGAATTGGTGGTGAGTGACGTCAAGCAACTGGTTTTCTAGGTTGCTGGAAATGATAAGTACCAGTGCCAGACCAATAATAAGCCGATAAATGTGGTAAAGACGCAGTACGCGTTGTCCGGCGGTACCTAATAAAGCCAGTTCGTTGTTCATGGTTTAGCTAATTGTCCCTGTGTGCATGATCTGCGCAGCAATACCACTGGTCGTTTTTTAGTGTGGCTTGCTCTTGTGCTAAATACAGATTGCAATGGTTACAGCGCACCATGGGTGTAGCAGTGGAAGAGTGCTGTTTTGGTTTTTTTTTGTTTGAGAGTCTTTTCCACAGCCAGTAACCCGCAGTGAAAAAAATTAAGAATAAAATTAAACGCGAAAGTCCCATGGTAAGTCTCTGCTAAGGCAAGTGTTTAAGCGGTCCCTGAAAGCCTACAGCGTGTTGCGTAGGTGGTTTTCAAAGGTTTGCTAAAGTGAGGTATAGTTATAGTGAGTTAAAGTTTAACAGACATAGTAAATATTCGTCTTGTCTGGATTAATGTAAGGAAAAAACATGACATTTACAGTGTATCTCTCTGGTGAAATCCATACTGATTGGCGTGATGAGATCAAGCAGGGTGCGGCTGCACGCGGCTTAGATATTAAATTTACCTCTGCAGTGACCGACCATGATGCAAGCGATGCGGCTGGCGATCATTTAAGTGCGCAGGACAATCAGTTTTGGCGTGATCACCAATCAGCTAAAGTAAATGCCATACGTACCAAATCCCTAATCGAGCAAGCTGATTTAGTGGTGGTGCGTTTTGGTGATAAGTACAAACAATGGAATGCCGCTTTTGATGCAGGTTATTGCGCTGCACTGGGCAAACCCTATGTGACCCTGCACGCTGCAGATATTGTTCACCCACTTAAAGAAGTGGACGCAGCTGCCATGGCTTGGGCAACCACCACGGAGCAGGTTGTAGAGACGCTTGCTTACGTCACTCAAGTATAAAATAGGATGTCGGGGCGCATCATTGCGCTCCGGCATGTGGCAAAAAACTGCCACTTAGCTTTCTGGTTTNNCATGAGTATCAATTTCAGTAAAGCCCTCGGCATCCATGAGCAAGCCCTCGGCTTCCGTGCCCAGCGCGCTGAGGTGCTGGCTAATAACATTGCCAATGCCGATACCCCGCATTTTAAAGCGCGTGATCTAGACTTTGCTAGCGTATTAGCCAGCCAAGCCGATCGCCAAGGCAGTGGACCCGTTTCGTTAGCACGCACCAATGGCCAGCATATTAGCGCCGATGGTGTCGAGCTGGCTGACCCAGCGTTACGTTTCCGCAACCCTCATCATGCAGCCATCGACCAAAACACGGTGGATCTACAGGTAGAACAATCCATGTATACGGAAAATGCGGTGCAATTCCAAGCCAGCTTTACTCTGTTAAATAGCAAATTCAAAGGGCTGATGATGGCCCTACGCGGCGAATAAGCGAGGTAACTGATTATGTCTCTATCCAGTGTATTTCATATTGCCGGCAGTGGCATGAGTGCGCAAAGTACGCGCTTAAACACTATATCGAGCAACATCGCTAACGCCGATACGGTGTCCTCCAGCATTGAGCAAACCTATCGTGCGCGTCATCCCGTATTTGCCACAGTGTTTGCGGAAAATTTACAGCCCAATGGCACAGGCTCAGCATCTTTGTTTGCTGGACAAGATCAGTCAGGCAAAGGTGTGCAAGTGAAGGGTATTGTCGAGGATCAAAGTGAGCTCGTACCACGCTATGAGCCTGACCACCCAGCAGCCAACGAGCAAGGCTATGTGTTTTATCCCAACGTCAACGTGGTGGAAGAGATGGCCGATATGATTTCTGCTAGCCGTGCTTTCCAGACCAACGTAGAAATGATGAACACCGCCAAGCAAATGATGCAGCGTGTGTTGACTTTAGGCCAGTAAGGGCGAGGACATAAAAATGAGTGCTTCTGCAATTGGAACCACAGGCTCGGTACTGGAACAGTATCAGCGCAAGAATGAGCGCGAGGTTAACAAGGATTTGGGTAAAAACGAATTCTTGGAGTTGTTGGTTGCTCAATTAAATAACCAGAACCCGCTAGAGCCTCAGAGTAATGGTGAGTTTATCGCGCAGCTGGCCCAGTTTAGTACCGTAGAGGGTGTTGAGAAACTGAATGCTAGCGTGGGTGATATTCTTTCAGGTTTTCACTCATCACAAGCATTACAAGCATCTTCACTGGTTGGGCGTAAGGTTATTATCGCTGCCAATGAAGCCGTGGTGGATACGGCTGAAACGTTTAAAGGTAGTGTTTTGGTCCCACAAAGCAGCAGCAACGTCTATGTCAGCGTGTACGACAGTGCGGGTAGTGTGGTTGCCAAAGTGAACATGGGCGCGCAAGAAGGTGGCAACCAAAGCTTTATGTGGGATGGTAAAAACAGTGATGGCGAAACCTTGCCGCCTGGCAAGTACAAGTTTAAAGCCGAGGGTTCCTTTAATGGTGAAACCCAAGGTCTCTACACCTTACTACCAGCTAACGTGGATAGCGTTACATTAAATCCGCAGGGTGGTGAGTTGTTATTGAATTTAGCTGGCTTAGGCACTGTGCCTTTGTCACAAGTACAGATTATCGGTCAATAAATTTTAGCTGTCGCTTTGGCGACCAGGGAGTCAACTATGTCATTCAATATTGGTTTAAGCGGCTTACGTGCGGCAACTAAAGATCTCAACGTTACCGGTAACAATATCGCGAACGCGGGGACTGTGGGCTTTAAGCAGTCGCGTGCCGAGTTTGCAGATGTGTATGCGGCTACTGTGTTGGGTACAGGTAAAAACCAGCAGGGTAGTGGTGTGCTGTTAGCGAGCATTTCCCAGCAGTTCAATCAGGGAAACATTAACTACACTCAAAATCCGCTGGACTTGGCCATTAACGGTAATGGTTTTTTCCAGGTCAGTAATAACGGTGCGCTTAGCTATACCCGTGCCGGTTTTTTTGGCACCGATAAAGACGGTTTTATTGTCGATAACTTCGGCTATAACCTGCAAGGCTACACCGTTGATGATAACGACATTATTCGTGAGGGTGTGATCGGTAACCTGCAGATCAAGAGTGCCAGCCAGGAACCTAAAGCGACATCCAAAATTGAGCAGAGTTATAACCTGAACTCGACGCTGGATGGCCCGAAGAATTCTCCGTTTGATCCAAATGATCCAACTACGTACAACTCGTCCACCTCGGTAACCACTTACGATTCGCTGGGTAACCCGCATACCATGACCCAGTTTTTTGAAAAGACTGGGCCCAACAGCTGGAACATGCATGTGCTGATTGACGGACGTGCAATTGATGATCCAGCAACTGACACGCCCACCACTATTCCTCTGGCCTTTACTTCAGCAGGCAAGCTGGACTTAGGGGCATTGGGCAGCGCTACGTTGCCGGCTGGTGTGACGGTTGATAACGGTATCTTGAGCTTTGATGAGTGGGAGCCAGCGGCCAAAGACACATCGGTAGAGCCGCCGGTTTGGGTGAGCAGTGGTGCCACCAGTCCGCAAGCGTTTACTTTGGACATGCGTAACGCCACTCAGTATGCCAGCTCCTTTGCGGTGACTGCGGTGGCGCAAAACGGCTACACCACTGGTGAGCTGTCGGGTGTTGAGATTGATGATACAGGGCTTATTTTTGCTCGCTATACCAACGGTCAATCCAAGGTGCAGGGGCAGGTAATTTTGGCTGACTTTGCCAACGTGCAAGGTTTGACGCCGGTGGGTAAAACCCAGTGGGTGCAGTCGCTGGAGTCAGGCGAGCCGGTGCGTAACCCCGGACGCACAGGTACTTTGGGGGCAATCCAAGCTGGTGCACTTGAAGACTCCAACGTGGAACTGTCGGATCAGTTGGTCAATCTGATTGTTGCTCAGCGTAACTATCAGGCGAATGCGAAAACGATTGAAACTGAAAGTGCCATCACTCAAACCATCATTAACTTGCGTTAACGGCCAGGGTGATTTTAGCGCGCTACTAGGTAACTAGCAGCGCGCTTTTTTTATCTTAAAAAGCGTGTTTAGTTTAAACGCTTTGCTTTTAGAATAATAACTTGCTCAATCGGTACGTTTTCATGCATGCCGTAAGAGCTGGTTTTTTGCTCAGCAATAGTGTCGACTACATCCATGCCGCGGACGACTTTACCAAATACGGCATAACCGAAATCACGGTCGCTGTGATTAAGGAAATCATTGTCGCTGTGGTTGATAAAAAACTGCATGGTGGCTGAGTTAACTGAGCGCGTACGCGCCATGGCTACAGTGCCACGGTCGTTTTTTAAACCATTGTCGGCCTCGTTCTTAATAGGTGCTTTGGTGCTGCGTTGTTGCATGTACTTATCAAAACCGCCGCCCTGAATCATAAAGCCCGGGATTACACGGTGGAACACAGTACCGTCATAACGCTTGCTATCAACGTAGTCGAGAAAGTTCTTGACGCTAATAGGTGCTTGTTCAGCGTTAAGCTCCAGTTCAATTTCCCCAAGCGTTGTATCGAGCAGTACCCGAGGCGATTCATTGGCGAAAACGCCGCTAGCAAATACAGCAAGACAACCGGCAAGAAAGATTTTTTTCAGCATAAGATTTCACTACCTCATATAATTGAGTAAATAATTTATTCGAACCATCATTTATGTCTAAGTATACCCACGAACTATTAGAACCTAGTAAAGATAGTTGGCAAAGTATTTTGGCGCAAGCCGTACGCGAACCTCAAGAGCTGTTACAGCTGCTTAAGCTAACCGAACATCCGCTGGCGCAACAAGCATGTATAGATAAACAATTTCCGCTTTTGGTTCCCAGAACATTTGTCCAGCGCATGCGCAGCGGTAATGCCGATGATCCGTTATTGCGGCAAGTCTTGTCGGTGGCTGATGAGCAGCTTAGTGTGCAAGGTTACACCCAAGATCCGCTCGATGAGCAAGCGAGTAATGTGAGTCCGGGTTTAATTCATAAATACCACGGACGCGTATTGTTAATTGCCGCGAGTGGGTGCGCCGTCAATTGCCGTTACTGTTTTCGCCGTCATTTTCCCTATGCCGACAATCGCGTGGGTCGCCAGCAATGGCGCAGTGCGCTGAATTATGTAGCGCAAGACTTCAGTATCAGCGAGGTGATTTTGAGTGGTGGCGATCCATTATTGCTGGGCGATGAACAGTTAAGTGAATTGCTTGAGCAAATAGCCGCCATTGGGCATGTGAAACGCCTGCGGATTCATAGCCGCTTACCCGTGGTGATTCCACAGCGCCTCACTGCAGAGCTGATGCAGTTGCTTAGTCAGAGTCGCTTGCGTACCAGTTTGGTGTTGCATATCAACCATGCACAAGAGTTGGCTCCAGAACACTTGGGATTGTTGGCGCAATACCGCGCTGCAGGCATTACGTTGCTCAATCAAACGGTACTGCTTAAAGGGGTGAATGACGATGAGCAAACACTTTGCCAGCTTAGCGAAACGCTGTTTGACTATGGAGTACTGCCTTATTATCTGCACCAGCTTGATCGCGTGCAGGGCGCACAGCATTTTGCGTTAGCCGATGAACGTGTTTTTGCTCTTTATCGACACATGCAGGCGCATTTACCTGGTTATTTAGTGCCCAAGCTGGTGCGCGAAGAGGCGGGAAAATCTAGCAAGACTCTGCTGGCTGTACTGCAATAACAGTCAAAGTCAGCGGATAGCGGGAAGCTGAATTTGGTCACTGCGGCTGCAGCCTTCAGTCAGTTGATGGCACATATGTAGAAACTCTTGCATGGCTTTGCTTTGGTATTTGTGTTGATGCCAAATAAAAGAGAAAGGCCGTTCAAGGTTCAGCTGTGGGGTTTCGATGGCGACTAAACTGCCGCGCCGAAAGGCGTCTCTTAGGGCGAGTCGGGAGATACAGCCGATGCCCAATCCTGATTCGACGGCACGCTTGATAGCCTCGGTGTGTTCCAGTTCTAATAAAATGCGTAGCGGTTGTTGATGCTCTTGCATGGCGGTATCAAAGGCGCGCCGGGTTCCAGAGCCTTGCTCACGTACAATCCAAGACTCCTTGGTTAATTCGCTCAGTTGCACCTGTCCGCGCGTAGCTAATGGATGTTGGGGGGCGCAGAACACCACCAGTTCATCATTAATCCATGGGGTTACTTGAATATCCGGATCTTGGCAGTTGCCCTCAATCAAGCCGATATCTAATTCAAAGGCGCGAATGCGTTGAATGATGTGCTCGGTGTTGTGCACATGCAGTTTTACTTGGCATTCAGGGTGGCGTTGCATAAAGTGGCCTAGCAACAAGGTAGCCAAATAATTGCCAATAGTCATGGTGGCACCAACACTGAGCGAGCCGAACCCTTCTTGCCCCTTGAGTATTGCCTCTAAAGCCTGTGCTTGTTCAAGTAGCGCGCGAGCTTGAGGCAATAACTGTAAGCCTAAAGCATTTATAAATAAACGCTTACCGGCACGGTCAAATAATTTGCAGTCATAATTACGTTCCAGCTCTGCTAAAGCTGTGCTGGCAGCTGACTGCGACATAGCTAGAATGTCGGCAGCTTTTGATACGCTAAGCTGTTGGGCAATCTCGACAAAGACTTGCAGTTGACGAAGAGTTAAGCGCATATTGGTAATCCGAATAAGAGTTATCTTTATTATTCATTTAATTAATGTAAATGCCAAGACTATACTGAGCGTATCGATTAGTAGGAAACTTTTGGAGCAGTCGCAGTGAGTAATCTCAATACCGAGCAGGTGCTAAGTGTGCACCATTGGAATGACAGTTTGTTTAGCTTTAAGACGACCCGCAGTCCCGGGTTGCGCTTTGCAAATGGTCAGTTCGTGATGATTGGTTTGCAGGTGGAGGACCGCCCACTGATGCGTGCGTATTCTATTGCGAGTCCAAACTACGAAGAGTATTTAGAGTTCTTTTCGATCAAAGTGCCTAATGGACCGCTGACCTCACGACTGCAGCACCTGCAAGTGGGTGACAGTATTCAGATCAGTAAGAAACCCACAGGAACCTTGTTGGTCGATGACTTGCTGCCGGGTAAGCACCTGTATCTGTTGGGCACGGGAACAGGTTTAGCGCCTTATATCAGTCTGATTCAAGATCCTGATGTTTACGAGCGTTATGAAAAGGTGATTTTAGTACATGGTGTGCGCTACGCCAATGAGCTGGCCTATGCAGACTTTATTACCCAAGAGTTGCCAAACAATGAGTTTTTTGGTGAGTTAGCACGGGAAAAACTGATTTATTACCCAACCGTAACCCGAGAACAGTTTAAGAATCAGGGACGTATTACTGAACTGATGCGCAGCGGCAAGCTGTTTAGTGATATTGGTTTGCCGCCAATCAACCCGCAGGATGATCGTGCCATGCTGTGTGGCAGTCCGGCGATGCTGGATGATTTGAGCGTTATGCTCAGTGAAGACTTTGGTTTGCGCGTGTCACCGCGGGTGGGTGAGCCGGCTGACTTTGTTATCGAGCGGGCGTTTGTTGAGAAGTAAATGTCATTTAAAGCAAGCGCGCGGGATTTGCCCGTGCGTTTGCATTGCCAACCTTTTAACGCAGGCCTTCGAGCACTTGCTTGAGTAAGCTGCCTGCAGCCTGCTTAGGATTGGCGCGCAACGCGCTTTCTTGCTCCGCCAATACAGCAAACAATGCGGTTATCGCCTGCTCAGTCACATAGTCTTCAATGGAAGTGACTTTGTCCGAGCTAAAACCAAATTTTTTCGCTTTGCTCGCCACCTGACTGTATTGCTGGCTCAACACAGACTGATTGGTCTGTTGCTGCACAATAGGTAAAAAACGTGCGCGCAACTCCGCTTCACTGGTGCGTTTAAGAAAATCTGTGGCTGCGGTTGGGTGAGCGCTTAGAATTTGCTTAGCATCTTCTAAACGGATCTTGCTAATGGCGTTGAGTAATAGCTCTTTGGCATGCGGTATCGCTTGTTCAGCTGCAGTGTTTAGGCTGTCTTCCAGCTCGTTAACATATTTGCCCTGC
>LFTS01000026.1:0-2742 GCA_001513435.1 Gammaproteobacteria bacterium DTU040 | reverse complement strand
AATTGCTTGAGGCTGTTGGTTGCTTGATCTTGGCTGAGCTGATTGATGGAAAAGGCGGCTGAGTTTGAGCTCAGCGCCAAGCAGCACATGAAGATAAAAAACTGGGTGAGCTTTTGCATGAGTGTTTAACGGCTTCTTCAGAGTGTGTTGAGTGCGCTGTCTGGTATTAGAGACGCTGCGCTTTGGTCCATAAAAATCTTAATGCGTGGGTGCTGTTTCAGAATGGACGCTGGCATAGCCTCGTCAATCGGGCTGTTGAATAAGTTAGCCATCACTTCTGCCTTATGTGCACCGGTTGCCACCAAGATAATTTCTTTGGCTTGCATAATGTCTTGAATGCCCATGGTGATGGCGTGGGTGGGTACTTCCGCCCAGTTGTCAAAAAACCGACCGTTATCAATACGTGTATTTTCGGATAACTCCACGACGTGGGTTTGGCTGTCGAACGCCGTGTAGGGTTCGTTAAAACCTATATGACCGTTGGTGCCAATGCCTAACAGCTGAAAATCTAGGCCACCGCAGGCTTGAATTTTAGCTGAATATTCCTTGCACTCTAAGTCGATATCCGCGCAATGCCCGCTGGGTAAATACACCTGGCTGTCATCCAGTTTGATCTTGTTAAACAGGTGTTCGTGCATGTAATGGTTGTAACTCTGTGGGTGCTCAGGAGCAAGTCCAACATATTCATCGAGGTTATAAGTAGTAACTTGGCTTAGGTCCAGCGCGTGTTCCTGTACCTGTTCGGCAAAGCGCTGATAAACCGGCTCCATCGTACTGCCAGTGGCTAAACCAAGCACCGCATTGGGCTTTCGTTTAATCGTATCAATGATGTGTTGGCTTAGGTGTTGTGCGATAGCGTCAGCACTGGGGAAAACGAAGAACATGATAGGTTGTCCTTGAGAGAGGCTTAAGAAAACGCTGTGCAGTATACAAACATGCGCTTTTGACGTCAGGTTTTTTTCATAGGTTCAGCGAACTATTTAATATGACTGCTCGATGGCATAGGCGTAGCATTGGACTTACTGATGCTTTGCAAAATACCGCAATCAGACGCTGCCTTTTCGCTATGGCATTTACTGCGCAGCTGGCGCAATTGCTGTGCTAAGGCTTGTAATTCATGGATGCGTGTTTCGACATGCTGAATGTGCTCATCCAATACCTGATTGGCCGTATCACAGGCAGCATTAGGATTATCCTTAACTTCCAGCAAGGTGCGTATCTCGGCTAGGGATAAATCTAACGCGCGGCACTGACGAATAAAGAGCAAACGCTCTAAATGTTGCTGCTGATAATGGCGGTAATTGGCCGCACTGCGCTGTGGCTCAGGAAGCAGTGCTTCACGTTCATAATAACGAATCGTTTCGACTGGGGTGCGCGCGCGTTTAGCAAGCTGGCCGATTTTCATGGCTTGACTCTGTAGTTGGTACAGGGTTTTTAATTATACCCTAAGCATCAAACACAGTGGGTGACGAATATGTCTAAAGCCGATGAGTGCTGTCAGCCTCAATTACAACAACCGCAGCCAGCTTTGAATGCGCAAGCAGCGCCGAGCGGGCAACTAAAAACGGTGCTGCAAATTGAGCAGATGGATTGCCCAACAGAAGAACAGCTGATTCGCGATAAGCTGCAGTCTTTATCCTGTATCAGTGCGTTGCAATTTAATTTGCTTGAGCGTCAGTTGCAGGTGCAGCACCAGCCGGGCAGCTTGGCAGACATTATCGCTGCTATTGCTGAGTTGAATATGCGCGCCGTGCCATTACAGGCTGGGCAAACAGCTGTGCAGAGCAAAATAGATATGCATGGCACTTGGGCGCTGGCTTTGGCGGGAGTTTTAGCAGCGATAGCTGAGGTGCTTGAGTTGCTCGCTTTTAAGGCAAGCTGGTTGGTGTTTGTTGTCGCGCTAGCCAGTGTGGCGTTGATTGGTTGGCCGATCCTTAAAAAAGGCTGGGTCGCTGTATTAAACCGTAATCTGAATATTAACGCTTTAATGTCCATTGCCGTGACGGGTGCGTTTTTTATTGGCCATTGGCCAGAAGCGGCTATGGTGACCTTTCTCTTTGCTTTGGCCGAGCGAATCGAGGTCCACTCATTGTTGCGCGCGCGTGATGCGGTGCGCAGTTTGATGGTGCTGGCACCGGAGTACGCACTGGTGCAGCAAACAGATGGTCATTGGCATAGCCAGCCGGTTGCTGAGGTCGCTGTAGGCAGTTTGGTGCGCATAGCGCCGGGCGCTCGGGTGGCGCTGGATGGGGAAATTGTTGCGGGAGCCTCTGCTTTTGATCAGTCCTCGATAACTGGTGAAAGTATCCCAGTCGATAAAAAACAGGGTGATGCGCTGTTTGCCGGCACGTTAAATACGCACAATGAAATTACCTATCGCACTACGGCACTGGCTGATGACACGTTGCTCGCCAAAATTATGCATCGTGTGCAAGAGGCGCAAAGCAGTCAAGCACCCACCCAGCGTTTTGTGGATGCCTTTGCGCGCATCTATACGCCCACAGTAGTGGGTATTGCAATTATGGTGGCGTTGTTGCCGCCCATTTTGCTGAGCTTGTCGTGGTGGGATTGGCTGTATAACGCGCTGGTATTGCTGGTAATCGCCTGTCCTTGTGCGCTGGTTATTTCGACTCCAGTGGCTGTGGTCAGTGCTTTAACGAGCGCTGCCCGTGCGGGGATTTTAATTAAAGGTGGTGTGTATCTGGAGCAAGCGCATAAGCTAGACGTGGTGGTCGTGGATAA
>LFTS01000252.1 GCA_001513435.1 Gammaproteobacteria bacterium DTU040 | reverse complement strand
GCCTAGGTGAGTACTTCTGCTAGAGTGGCACCTGCAACTTGTTTTATTGGTCTTTTATGCACACATATGACTAAGGAATAAAATGATTTTGTAAGTGCTTAATTTTTGAGCACATTGCACATAAAGACTTTGACTGCAACGAATAAAAGACTAATAAATTTGCTAGCGTGTGGATAACTTTGGCCTTCATGGCTACAATACCGGTTCGATTCGCCCATCAACTGAGGTTTCTCTGTGTCTGTCAATCTTTGGCTGCAGTCTGTCGATTTTTTGCGTGATGAACTTCCCGCGCAGCATTTCAACACCTGGATTCGCCCCCTGCAAGTTGAAGAAGTAGATGAGTGCCTTTTTGTCTATGCACCCAATCGTTTTGTCTTAGACTGGGTCAACGAAAAGTATTTCACCCGCATTTTAGAGCTGATGACTGAACGCAACAGCGGAGAAACACCTGAGGTAGTGCTCCAAATTGGTAGCAAAGGTCAGACAGTACGGCCTACGGTTACTACCACCGTAACCTCAGCAGCCAGCCCAGCGCCAACCCCTCAGCCTGCTAATGCAACACCCGCAAACGATGCACCTACTCATACAGATAAAGCGGCTGTTGCTGCAGCCAGCGCTAAACCGGCACAGTATGTTAGCGGTCTAAACCGCTCCTTTACATTTGCCAGCTTTGTTGAAGGTAAATCAAATCAACTTGCTCACGCTGCGGCTTGGCAGGTAGCTGACAATCCCAAGCACGGTTACAACCCATTATTTCTTTATGGTGGTGTAGGGCTAGGTAAAACCCATTTAATGCACGCGGTTGGTAATCATTTACTGCAAAAAAACCCAAAAGCCAAGATCGTCTATCTCCACTCTGAGCGCTTTGTGCAGGACATGGTCAAAGCCATTCAAATGAAGGCAATTAACGAGTTTAAAACCTATTACCGCTCAGTTGACGCGCTACTGATTGACGATATTCAATTTTTTGCGGGCAAAGATCGCTCACAAGAAGAGTTTTTCCATACTTTTAATGCCTTGTTAGAAGGCAATCAGCAAATCATTTTAACCAGCGACCGTTACCCCAAGGAAATTGACGGTATTGAGGAGCGTTTAACTTCACGCTTTGGTTGGGGTTTAACCACAGCCGTTGAGCCACCAGACTTAGAAACCCGTGTGGCCATTTTGATGAAAAAAGCTGAGCAAAGTAGGGTAGTACTAGCTAAAGATTGCGCTTTTTTTATTGCACAACGCATCCGCTCTAACGTGCGTGATCTCGAAGGCGCTTTAAAACGTGTTATTGCCCACTCTCACTTCACTCATCAACCCATTAGCCTTGAGCTAATCCGCGAATCGCTAAAAGACTTATTGGCGCTGCAAGATAAGCTAATTAGTATTGATAATATCCAGCGCACCGTTGCTGAATACTACAAAATTAAAATAGCCGATCTATTATCAAAGCGTCGCTCTCGTTCAGTAGCTCGACCACGTCAGGTGGCTATGGCATTAGCCAAGGAAGTGACCAATCACAGCTTGCCGGAAATCGGCGACGCTTTTGGTGGGCGCGACCACACCACAGTTTTACACGCCACCCGTAAAATCGCAGAATTATGCGAAACGGATGCCGACATTAGCGAAGATTATAAAAACCTGTTGCGCACACTCACTACGTAGTAAAATCACCGCGCATATTATTTCAAGCAAGAGGCCCAGCATGCACTTCACCATACAAAGAGAAGCCTTGTTAAAACCATTACAACTGGTTGCCGGCGTAGTCGAGCGCAAGCACACCATGCCCGTGCTGTCCAACGTGCTGTTAGTTTTACAGGATCAACAGCTTTCCATGACCGGCACAGACACTGAAGTAGAACTTATAGGCCGCGTTACGCTAGAAGAGCCCGCACAAGATGGTGAAATCACAGTACCCGCCCGCAAACTCATGGATATTTGTAAAAATCTGCCGGCTGAATCCACGCTCTCTATTCGCCTAGATGAGCAAAGATTACTGATTACCTCCGGGCGTAGTCGCTTTACGTTAACCACTTTACCCGCTTCTGATTTCCCTATATTCCAAGAAATCACCGGCTCTTTTGCCTTCCGTATTAACCAAGGCAATCTGCGCTTCCTAATTGAGCGCACCAGCTTTGCCATGGCGCAGCAAGATGTTCGATACTTCCTCAATGGTTTGATGCTCGAAGCGACCACTAATAAACTAAGAGCCGTAGCTACTGACGGTCATCGCCTTGCATTAAGTGATGTGGAAGCTGAAATCAGCGAGACCAGCGCCCACCAAGTGATTGTCCCACGCAAAGGCGTACTGGAACTAGCCCGCCTGATGGATGATGAAAGCGCGTTCGCAGACATCACCCTAAGCCAAACTTTTATCCGCGCCTCTACAGAAGACTTTATATTCACTTCCAAACTCATTGACGGTAAATTTCCCGACTACGAACGCGTGTTGCCTCGCGGTGGTGACAAAATCATTACCGTAGACCGCGTAAGCTTGCGTGACTCGCTTAACCGCGCCTCGATTTTGACCAACGAGAAATATCGCGGTATTCGTCTGCAATTTGAAAACGAATTACTCAAGCTGCAAGCCAACAACCCAGAACAAGAAAGCGCTGAAGAAGAAGTGGTTATTGACTACAACGGACCCAACCTTGAAATGGGCTTCAATGTTAATTACCTGCAAGACATACTGAACGTCATGTCCACCAGCCAAGCCAAGCTGACTTTGTCGGATGAAAACAGCAGTCTATTAATGAGCGAAGCCGGTAATGAGAGCTCTGCTTATGTTGTTATGCCGATGCGCCTGTAACAATGATTCGCCCTTCTTAAATGCCCATCAAAGCACTAAGCGTGACAGGTCTACGCAATCTTGAGCCTGCCACGCTAAACTTTTCATCCAAAATAAATATTTTATACGGCGCCAATGGCAGCGGTAAATCCAGCCTACTGGAAGCCATTTACTTCCTTTCGCTTGCGCGCTCTTTTCGCAGCACAAAGATACAGACGCTTATTCAGCATGAAGCCGCTGAAACTGTTGTTTTTGCTCAGTTGGTAGCGAGTGCCGATCACAACACCAACAAAATCGGCATCAAGCGTAGCCGTCAAGGCGAGTTTGAAATACGCATTAATGGTGAGAACATAAAAACCATCGCTCAGCTCGCGCGCGCTTTACCCTTGCAACTGCTGAATTCAGACAGCTTTCTGCTCTTAGAGGGCGCTCCAAAGTTTAGAAGACAATTCTTAGACTGGGGGGTGTTCCACGTGGAACATTCCTTTCACAGCCAATGGAGCCGCATGCAGACAAGTTTAAAACAGCGTAACTCTTGGCTGCGCCATGCTATAATGGACAGGCAATTACTAGCCTCTTGGGACAAAGAATTCTGCACTGCCAGCGAAAGCATCGACCAAGCACGCCAACACTACATTGCTCTACTTAAACCAGTTTTCGAGCAGACTCTTGAATCACTGATCAAGCTGCCCGAGCTTAGCATTAGCTATTATCGTGGTTGGGATAAAGACAGTAGCTTGCAGAGCGTTTTAGATAACGGCCTAGAGCGTGATAGGATTTTGGGGTATACCCAAGCAGGACCTCAGCGTGCTGACATCCGCATTAAAGTGGGTGGTCATAACGCAATAGAAATCCTTTCAAGAGGTCAACAAAAGCTGGTGGTTTGCGCATTGAAATTAGCCCAAGGCTATTTACTGGCCCAGCAAATGCAACAGCAGTGTATCTATCTGATTGATGATCTGCCTGCCGAGCTCGATAAAGAGCACCGTAAGGCCCTCAGCAGATTACTTGAAGAACTAAACTGTCAGGCCTTTATAACTGGCACTGACAAAGAAACGTTATTAGAAGGCTGGCAAATGGACACGCCGGTAGCCATGTTCCACGTGGAACATGGCCGTATAAATCTTGTGGAGTAAACAGATGAGCGAAGCATCAACCTACGATTCCAGTAATATTAAAGTCCTTAAAGGACTTGACGCTGTACGTAAACGCCCCGGAATGTATATCGGCGATACCGATGATGGCACCGGTCTTCACCACATGGTTTTTGAAGTGGTGGACAACGCCATTGATGAAGCTCTGGCGGGGCATTGTGATGAAATTAAAATCACCATTCATCCAGACGAATCCATCAGCGTAGAAGACAACGGCCGCGGCATCCCGGTAGATATCCACGAAGAAGAGGGAGTCTCAGCCGCTGAAGTAATTATGACTATACTGCACGCTGGCGGTAAGTTTGATGACAACAGCTATAAGGTTTCCGGCGGGTTGCACGGTGTTGGCGTATCAGTGGTAAACGCTCTGTCCAAAGAGCTGATTATGACTATTCGCCGCCAAAACAAAGTCTGGCAGCAAACCTACCACCACGGCGTGCCACAACAGCCGATGGCTGCGATAGGCGATACCGACAAATCCGGTACCCACATTCACTTCAAGCCTTCCGAAGATACCTTTAAGAATATTCATTTTAGCTGGGAAATATTAGCCAAACGATTACGCGAGCTATCTTTCTTGAACTCAGGCGTAGGCATTCGTCTCGTGGATGAGCGCACAGGCAAAGAAGAACTCTTTAAGTACGAAGGCGGACTTAGAGCATTCGTTGAATACTTAAACACCAACAAAACCACCATTAACAAAATCTTCCACTTCAGCATACAACGCGAAGAAGACGGCGTAGGTGTTGAAGTAGCCATGCAGTGGAACGATGGCTTTAACGAAAACGTTCTTTGCTACACCAATAACATTCCGCAAAGAGATGGCGGCGCGCACTTGGTGGGTTTTAGAACCGCACTGACACGTCATCTGAACAACTACATTGAAGCAGAAGGTTTGGGCAAAAAAGATAAGGTCGCTACAACAGGTGACGATGCTCGTGAAGGTTTAACTGCTATCGTTTCAGTTAAAGTTCCTGACCCAAAATTCAGCTCACAAACCAAAGAAAAGCTGGTTTCCTCTGAAGTGAAAACAGCTGTTGAGCAAGAAATGGGCAAGTACCTTGCAGACTACTTACTTGAAAACCCAAGTGAAGCCAGATTGATTGTCGGTAAGATGATCGACGCAGCTCGAGCCAGAGAAGCCGCGCGCAAGGCAAGAGAAATGACCCGCCG
>LFTS01000116.1 GCA_001513435.1 Gammaproteobacteria bacterium DTU040 | reverse complement strand
GCCAAGAATCAACCAGCGCAAGGCTCCACGTAACGGAATCAGCATGCTTGGCGGCATGTGATAGCGTTCGGCAACACGGGTAACCGCTTGACCCAACAGTCGTTGCGCCAGCCAGGCTAAAAAAACAATTAATAAAATACGCCCGCCGGGAATTAGAAAATCCATCCACTCAGCAGACCATTCCTGCAGCCAACTTTCGTCCATGCGCTACCTCCACTTAATGTTCATTCACAGCGCATTCAAAACACTGTGCGCTGGACAGTCTGTATTAGCTGATTAGTGTAACTGCAGCTGTTCGAGTTGTTCCATCGATTCTAACCATTGGTTTTCAATATCATCGACCTGCTGCTTGAACTTGACCTGCTTGGCTAATAACTGCTTTAAGACTTCACGCTGCTCGCTACTGTAGAGCTCGTTGTCTGCGAGCTGTAGCTCAATTTCAGCCAGCTGCTGCTGCGCTTTACTGAGTTCCTCTTCCAATTTTTCTACCCGCTTACGATAAGGTGCTAACTGTTTGCGCACCTCTGCTTCAGCTTGGCGCTGTGCTTTACGATCAACCTTGTCGCCGACGTTCACGGGCTCAGCTTCATCGCTACTGGAGCTGCTGGAGCTGCTGGCGCGATACTCTTGCAGCCAACGACTGTACTCATCCAGCTCGGCATCAAATTCGGTCAGTTCACCATTGGCGACTAAGTAAAAATCATCGACCGTGTTTTTTAATAAATGCCGGTCGTGCGAGACCAACAACACCGCCCCGCTAAAATGCTGCAATGCTTGGGTTAAAGCATGACGCATCTCTAAATCCAAGTGGTTGGTGGGCTCGTCCATCAGTAACAAGTTGGGATTTTGCCAAGCTATCAAGGCTAAAGCTAACCGCGCTTTTTCGCCGCCAGAAAAATTCTCTACCGGCTCATCACAGCGATCGCCACGGAAATCAAAACCGCCGAGGAAATCCCGTAACTTTTGTTCCCGCTCAGTCGGTGCGATGCGTTGTAGATGCAGTAAGGGGCTGGCTTGAATATCCAGCGCATCCAACTGGTGCTGGGCAAAATAACCAATCGCAAGGTTTTCACCACGGTTTTGCTCGCCCGCCAACAGGGTTAGCTCTTGCGCAAGGGTTTTAATCAAGGTCGATTTGCCCGCACCGTTAGGACCCAACAAAGCAATGCGCGCACCCGGCATAAGCTGCAAACTCACATGCTTAAGTATGGCCTGTTCACCATGACCTAAACTAGCATCGCGCAAACTCAACAAAGGTGTTGAAATTTTATCCGCCTCACGGAAGCTAAAATTAAAAGGCGAATCAAAGTGCGCTGGGGCTAGCTCTTGCATGCGCTCTAATGCTTTCACGCGGCTTTGTGCCTGTCGTGCTTTACTGGCTTTGGCCTTAAAGCGGCGAATAAAGTCTTGCATATGCGCGCGTTCTGTTTGCTGTTTTTCGAAGGCTTGTTGGTGCTGTAACATGCGTTCTGCACGCGCACGCTCAAAGGCACTATAACCGCCACGGTACAGCACCAGCTTTTGCCGCTCAAAATGCACAATATGGTCAACCACCGCATCCATAAAATCGCGGTCGTGGGAAATCAACAGCAAAGTGCCCGGATAGCTTTGCAACCAGCCTTCCAGCCACAAAATCGCATCTAAATCTAAGTGGTTGGTGGGCTCATCCAGTAGCAACAGGTCTGAGGGACACATAAGTGTTTGCGCAAGATTTAAGCGCATGCGCCAACCACCCGAAAATGATTGCACCTGCTGGTCCATCTCTGCGGCACTAAAGCCTAATCCAGCCAACAACTTACGTGCGCGAGTATCCGCGGTGTAGCCGTCAATCGCATCCAGTTGTGCATGCAGCAACCCCACTGCAGTGCCTTCCTGCGTGTGCTCTAGCTGCTGCTGTAGCCGACGCAACTCAGTGTGGCCATCCAGAACATAATCCAGTGCGCTGCGCTGCAGTGCGACAATTTCCTGCTGCATATGCGCAATGCGCCAACTACTGGGAATTTGGCACTCACCGGTATCGGCCTGCAACTGTCCTTGCAATAAGGCAAACAAACTCGACTTGCCAGCGCCATTAGCACCGACCAAGCCCATTTTTTGTCCGGGATGAACAGTTAGCTCTACTTGGTCTAAGAGTCGCTGCGGACCACGTTGAAGGCTGAGACTGATTAAGCGAATCATAGAAAAGAGCTAACCTTGGCAATAGAAAATCAGCCGCGGATTATAGCGTAGTTTGTTTGATTCCCTAAACTTTGGGAAACCGCCCTGGCAGCATTTATAACCCAGCGCACCGACTGCATTCCTTTGCAGGCTGCGCATACTTTGTTTGTCAGCGGGTTAGTTTAATTACGTTTTCGAGTTGGTTATTGACCGAATAACGCCCTTTTTCATCGCGCACCACGTTGCCTATAGCAACCTTGGCATCATGGGTAAAAACAATACGTCCATTGCGCGCCACCAAGTCGCTGAGCAACTCCTGCTTTTCTTCAATCAGCGCCTCGGCAAAGCGGTCATAGCCCATGGTAATCGGCAAATGCACCCAGGGTGCACCGGGAATCAAATCACTGGCATACACCACAGGGCCGTCTTGCAAGCTTACTTCCGGCAGCATCAAGCCCGGCGTATGACCATTGCTCCAGTGCAAACGCCAACCTTCGCCAAG
>LFTS01000307.1 GCA_001513435.1 Gammaproteobacteria bacterium DTU040 | reverse complement strand
TGAGACCGACCATACCGATCATGACCCCAGCGACGATACGCCAAGCAGCAATACGCATGATTAGCAGTACAGCACCACCAATAAGAACCGCCAATGTACTGGTTTCGCCAATTGAGCCACTGGTAGTACCAATAAAGGCATCCATCCAGCTAACGCCCTGCTCAGCAACCGCAGCCATACCGCCTACTGCAGCAACACTTAGTGAAGTAGCACCCGCAAAACCATCCACAGCAGTCCACACTGCATCCCCTGAAATATCAGCAGGATAAGCAAAGAACAGGAATGCACGACCTGCTAATGCAGGGTTAAGGAAGTTTTTACCTGTTCCACCAAACACTTCTTTGGCAATAACCACGCCGAAGCTGATACCGATAGCAACCTGCCACAACGGTATGCTGGGCGGCAGAATCAAGGCAAACAGCACTGAAGTAACAAAGAAACCCTCGTTAACTTCATGGCCGCGAATCATGGCAAACAGCACTTCCCAGAAACCACCCACCACAAAGGCAACTAGGTAGATGGGCACAAACCAAGTAGCCCCTTGGAACACGTTAGCAAACACGCTGCTTGGGTCAAAACCAGCCACTGCACCGGTTAGCGCAAAACGCCAGCCTTCTTGCAGAGCCAGTAACTCGGGGTTTCCTGCGAATACCAAGTTTGCCTGATAACCCACGTTCCACATACCAAACAACATGGCTGGGAACGTACATAACCAAACTGTAATCATCATGCGCTTAAGGTCAATACCGTCACGCACATGAGCTGTTGTTTTGGTTACGCTACTTGGCTTGTACAAAAAAGTGTCTACTGCTTCATACAGCGCAAACCATTTTTCGTACTTGCCACCTTTTTCGAAATGATGCTCGACTTTATCGAGATATGAGCGAAGCCCCATGAATTAACCCTCCAGCTCGATGCGCGTTAAGTTATCCCGCAGAATCGGGCCATATTCATACTTACCGGCGCACACATAGGTGCACAACGCCAAGTCTTCTTCGTCCAACTCTAAACAACCTAGTTTTTGCGCCACTTCTGTATCACCAACAATCAATGCACGAAGCAATTGGGTGGGTAGAATATCTAGCGGCATAACCATTTCGTAGTTCCCTACTGGCACCATGGCTCTAGGACTGCCGTTGGTGCTGGTATTGAAGGCAAATTTCTTACCCGCAGACAGCTTTGATATAAAGATATTCAAGACAGAGTGTTTATTAACACCAGGTCTGACGTAGTGGAATAGCTCACGATGACGCCCTTCTGCCAGACAGCTAACCTGCACATGGTAGCGCCCCAAGAAGTCACATGTACCACGCCCCGTACGACCGCCGAACACTGAACCTGAGATCAGGCGATTTTCGCCTTCCACCAGCTCACCAGCAGTTAACTCGGAAAGGTTGGCACCTAAACGTGTTTTAACTAAACGTGGCTGCTTAACACTAGGACCGGCTAAAGAAATAATGCGCTCTACCCAGATTTGACCTGTTGTAAACAGCTTACCGATAGCAATAACGTCTTGATAACCGATATACCAAACTGTGCGAGTCGCACTAACAGGATCCAAGTAATGGATATGGGTGCCAGGCAAACCGGCTGGGTGAACACCCGCAAAGGACTCTGTTTGCACATTGCTTAGATTCTCACCCGCCAAGGTAACGCCATCCGCCTTACACAAAAACACTTTGGCAAGTTTGCTGAGCACCTGCAAACCATACTCAAAGTCCTGTGCATACTCTGCGATGACTAATGCTGGATCAGCTGCAAGAGGATGTGTGTCTATTGCGGTAACAAAAATTGAGCTTGGAGTTGAATCCACAGCTGGAACTTTCGAATAGGGGCGGGTGCGTAATGCGGTCCACAGACCTGATTGCTGCAAGTTATCGCGTATTTGCTGCTCTTCTAAGCTCGCCAATTGTTCTGGCGAATACTGAGCAAAGGTTTCCTGTTCATCACCATCAAGCTCAATAACAACAGACTGAAAAACGCGTCGCTCACCACGATTTACTGCCTTGACCACGCCAGCGCCAGGAGATGTAAAGTTTACACCCGGTGTTTTCTTGTCAGAAAACAATACCTGTCCTAGCTTAACACGATCACCTTCTTGCACCTGCATCGTCGGCTTCATTCCGTTATAGTCGAAGCCTATGACTGCAACGCTGCGCACCTTCTGAGCTGCATCAATTCGCCGCTCTGGCGCACCCACCATGGGCAAATCGAGCCCACGCTTTATTCTGATCATAGGTTAGCCTAACCACGTTAACAAAAATTAACTTTTATCGCTCAACACTTGAATCAGCCATGCTAAACCAAGCCAGCATCCATCAAGCATTTAGCGACCCCGAAAAAAAACTGTTACATTTTAAGAGCTGAACTCTCAAGTTGCTAGCACAAAGCAGCCTTTTTATACCTTTTGACCAGTTGCTGCCTTTTTTAAAATCAAGAAAACCAAAAAGGGAGCCCCAAAGCTCCCTTGACTGAACAAGTTCAACTTGATTTGTGCAGGTCCACTAAGCCGGGAACACTGGCGGATGAACTCCGGCGATTTCTTCCATCACACGAACCACCTGACAGCTGTAACCATACTCGTTATCGTACCAAACGTACAAAATAACACGCTTATCAGTACAGATAGTTGCTTTAGAGTCCACGATACCTGCATGACGGTTGCCGACGAAGTCGGTAGAAACCACTTCCTGAGAAGCAACAAAGTCAATTTGTTTCTGCAGCTCAGAGTGCATTGCTATCTGACGTAAATATTCATTCACATCTTCCACACTGGTTGATTGCTCAAGCGTCAAACTCAGAATCGCCATAGAAACGTTCGGTGTAGGAACACGGATTGCATTTCCAGTGAGCTTACCTTTCAAGAATGGCAATGCTTTCTCAGCAGCCGTTGCTGCACCTGTTTCAGTAATTACCATGTTCAACGCCGCACTACGACCACGACGACTGCCCTTATGGAAGTTATCAATGAGGTTTTGGTCGTTGGTGTAAGAATGCACAGTTTCAACGTGGCCATGCACGATACCAAACTTATCATTCATCGCTTTAAGCACGGGCACAATGGCGTTGGTAGTACAGGAAGCTGCTGAAATAATTTTGTCTTCAGCTGTGATCTCGGTATGGTTAATACCGTGAACGATATTTTTCATGGTGCCTTTGCCCGGTGCCGTCAGCACTACACGCTTAATGCCCGGGCACTGCAAGTGCTGACCCAAGCCTTCCGCGTCACGCCAACGACCGGTGTTATCCGCCAACAATGCATCTTTGATACCGTACTGGGTGTAATCCACAGTTGAGGGGTCGTTAGAGTAAATAAACTTTACTAGGTTGCCGTTGATATTCAGCGCGTTATTGGCCTCATCAACAACAATAGTACCCTTGAAAGAGCCATGTACGGAGTCGCGGCGCAACAAGCTTGCGCGCTTCATCAGGTCGTTTTCTGCACCTTTACGCACCACTACTGCACGCAAACGCAGACCGTCACCGCTGCCGGTTCTATCTACAATGAGGCGCGCTAATAAACGACCGATACGACCGAAACCATAGAGCACCACATCCGTCCCCAGATGTTTGTTTTCATTGCTTTTACCAACAACGGGGGCCAATTCTTCGCGAACAAAATCATCCACTGAACGCCCATTGGCCTCTTCTTTGAATTTAGTTGCCAGTTTGCCTAAGTCAATCGAGGCAGCACCCAAATCCAGTTTGCTCATGGCCTCAATGATTGGGTAGGTATCACGCACAGACAGTTCATCGTTACCTACACGGTGGCGGGCGGAGCGGTGCGCTTTTAAAATAGCGATCACTGAACGGTTAATTAAGCCACGACCATAAATCGACGTAATAACGTTGTTGTTACGGTACAGTTGGCCAACTAAAGGAATCATTGCTTCGGCTAATGCTTCGCGCTCAATCCAGTCGCGCAAGCACTGATCTGTCTTATCAGTCACGTGAAATACCTATAGTGATGGTTAATAAAGTGCGCATATTATCAGTCTTCCGGCACAAAGCAGCAAGTCTTAAACAAAGTAATGCCCTGCAGCTCCTCAATAGTGGCGAAAACAGATGGGGCTAGTTACAATTCCACGCTTTACTTTCAATCTAGGTATGCATGTGTCTGTTTTAGCATTACCCAAACTTCCAGCCCAATCCGGCAAACAGCAGTGGACTCACTTACAGGGAGCCAGCGCAGCCTTGGCACTGGCGCAAGCGGCTCAAGCACAGCCACGGCTTAGTGTATTAATAACCGACAGCAGCCAAAGCGCTTTACGCCTGCAAGCAGAGCTGAGTTTTTTTGCGCCGGAGTTGCCCACCCTGCTGTTTCCTGACTGGGAGATACTGCCCTACGATCTATTTTCCCCACATCAGGATATTATCTCTCAGCGTATTGCCACGCTGTATCAGCTGCCGCAACTGCAACAAGGGATTCTTATTATCCCCATCACCACAGCCTTACAACGCTTAGCACCCACCGATTTTTTACTCGGCGGCAGCTTAGTGTTAGATGTTGGGCAAACCCTTGATATCGAAGCCATGCGCGCTCAATTACAGGCCGCGGGTTATGTTTGTGTTGACACTGTGTATGAGCATGGTGAGTTTGCGGTACGTGGCGCGCTGTTGGACTTGTATCCAATGGGTAGCGAACTTCCTTACCGCATTGATTTATTTGATAACGAAATTGAAACCCTGCGCACGTTTGAGCCGGAAACTCAGCGCTCGATCGAGCAGGTTGAGTCCGTCCGCCTCTTACCGGCACGCGAATTTCCGTTTGACAAGCAAGCACGCAATGATTTTCGCGGCCGTTTCCGTGAGCGCTTTGATGTTGATTTTCGCCGCTGTCCTTTGTTTCAAGATGTCAGCAACGGCATTTTAGCCAGCGGCATAGAAGCCTATTTACCGCTATTTTTTGAGCACACCACCGACTTGTTTGGTTATTTACCACCAGACAGCCTAATTTTCAGCCTACCCGGTATCGAACAAGCCGCAGAGCAGTTTTGGCAGGATGTACGCAACCGCTACGATGAGCGCCGCGGTGATTTAGAGCGCCCTCTATTACCACCCGCTGATCTTTTTGTTCCAGTAGATACGTTTTTCGGCCAACTAAAAAACCATTCCAGAGTAATTCTTGATGCCAGCGTGCAAGCCACGGCGGTCGGGCGCACCGCACTGGACGTTGAACCGCTTCCTGATCTGAGTTTACAAGCACGCACGGCTGAGCCCTTAGCCGCACTAGAACACTTTCTTAATGATTACACTGGGCGGGTTTTATTCACTGCCGAAACCGCTGGGCGGCGCGAAATACTTCTTGAACTACTCGCTCGTATTCAGATTCAGCCTGAACCGGTTAATAGCTGGGCCGAGTTTTTGCAGTCCGACAATCGTTTAGGTATTTGTGTTGCTTCGATTGAACAAGGCCTGCAACTTAAACAGCTGGCCTTGATTCCTGAAAGCGCCCTACTTGGTCAGCGCGTAAGCCTGCGGCGCAAAGGAAAATCACATAGCGAACACAGCAGCGAACACGTCATTCGCAACCTTACCGAACTGCGCGAAGGCGCGCCGGTCGTGCATATTAATCACGGCGTGGGGCGTTATCGCGGCTTGGTCACGCTGGAAATCGACGAACAAGCCACTGAGTTTTTGATGCTTGAGTATGCCGAGCAAGCCAAACTCTATGTGCCCGTCGCTCACCTGCATTTAATTGCTCGTTACAGCGGTAGCGATGAAGATGGCGCACCGCTGCATCGTTTAGGCACCGACCAATGGTCTAAAGCCAAGCGCAAAGCCGCTGAGCAAGTGCGCGATGTCGCTGCAGAGTTACTGGATATCTATGCCCGCCGTGCCGCGCGCAAAGGTTTTGCCTTTAACAACCCCGGTGTTGATTACGCCAGCTTTAGCGCTGCTTTTCCTTACGAAGAAACCCCTGACCAGCAGATCGCTATCGATGCCGTGCGCCGTGACATGCTGGCTGGCACACCTATGGATCGCCTAATTTGTGGCGATGTAGGTTTTGGTAAGACTGAAGTGGCCATGCGTGCGGCTTTTATTGCCGTGCACAGCGGTAAACAAGTGGCAGTACTCGTGCCTACCACCCTGCTCGCGCAGCAACACTACAACAGCTTCCGCGATCGTTTTGCCGACTGGCCCGTCACCGTTGAGGTCATGAGCCGTTTTAGTACGGCCAAAGAAAGCAAACAAGCCATGGCTGACCTAGCCGATGGCAAGATTGATATCGTGATTGGTACGCACAAGCTGTTGCAGGGTGATGTGAAGTTTAACAATCTAGGCTTGGTTATTATCGACGAAGAGCACCGCTTTGGTGTGCGTCAAAAAGAACAGCTCAAAGCTCTGCGCAGTGAGGTGGATATTCTTACCCTCACCGCCACACCCATTCCGCGCACCCTAAACATGGCTTTTTCCGGTATGCGCGATCTATCTATTATTGCCACACCACCATCGCGACGCCTATCTGTACGCACCTTTGTTATGCCCAAGCAAGACGCCATCGTCAAAGAGGCGTTGTTACGCGAATTGTTACGCGGTGGCCAGGTGTATTACCTGCATAATGATGTAAAGACCATTGAGCAATGCGCGCAAGACTTGGCTAAGTTAGTACCTGAGGCGCGTATTGGCGTGGGGCACGGGCAAATGCGCGAGCGTGAGCTTGAGCAGGTCATGAACGACTTCTACCACAAGCGTTTTAACGTACTGGTCGCCACTACTATCATTGAGACCGGAATTGATGTGCCAAGCGCTAACACCATCTTGATCGACCGTGCGGATAAGTTTGGGCTGGCACAGCTGCATCAACTGCGTGGTCGTGTTGGCCGCAGTCACCACCAAGCCTATGCCTATCTGTTAGTACCCAGCGAAAAGCGCCTCACCCGCGATGCTGAAAAACGCTTAGAGGCCATTGCTAACGCACAAGATTTGGGTGCAGGTTTCATGCTGGCCACCCATGATCTGGAAATTCGTGGTGCCGGAGAGCTGCTGGGTGACGGGCAAAGCGGACAGATCCACTCTATTGGCTTTAGTCTTTACATGGAGATGCTGGAGCGTGCGGTTAAAGCCATTCAAAATGGCGAACAACCTAATCTTGAGCAGCCGCTGCATACAGGCAGCGAAGTGAACTTGCGCGTACCCGCATTGATTCCCGAAGACTATCTACCTGATGTACATAGCCGCTTGATGCTGTATAAACGCATTTCCTCAGCACAGAACCAAGACGAATTGGACGAACTGCAAGTGGAAATGATTGATCGCTTTGGTCTATTGCCAGAACCGGCTAAAAACCTTATCCGCCAGACCGAACTCAAGCTACGCGCCGATGCGCTCGGCATTATAAAAATTGATGCTGGTCCGCAGGGTGGTCGACTGGAGTTTTCTGCCAGTACCTCTGTTGAGCCCATGCGCCTGATCAAGATGATTCAAAGTCAGCCGAAACACTACCGTTTTGAGGGTGCGACTGTATTCAAGTTTACTCTGCCCATGGATACATACAATGAGCGTTTTGCTATGCTTGAAGCATTATTAGAACAGCTCGCCAATTAACTTTCTTCAGGACAATCAACCATGCGTCAACTCGTACTTGGATTTTTACTCTTCGTAACCTACTGCATGCCTAGTTGGGCGGCAGACACACACCACATCGAGGTGATTATTTTTCGCCAAGCCGGAGTTAAACCCGTTATCAATAGCCGAGCTGCCCCAGATAACTGGCAAGCCGATGCCAAACAACTTGAACCAGAACAGTTTCGCAGCAGCTTGCTTGACAACGTGGTCAGCAAATTAACCAACAACAACGGCTATCAAATTTTACTACACCGCGCTTGGCAACAAACCAACAGCCCCAGTTTCAAGAGTGTTGCGTTAAGCAGCGGCGAGGATGTTTTTGGTCACCACCCCATTGAAGGTACTTTTACTATTCGCCAAGATCGCGCTAATGAAATCGAGCTAAACTTCTGGGTGAACCAATTCCAAGCGGACGGCAGCCTCAGCAGCAGTGAGCATTTCAAGCAAACAACTGTTATTCCCTACAAAGATCTCAGCTACATTGACTACGGCAGCCTTGGCGCACTGATCCGTGTACTGCCCCAATAAAAGTACGGCTGCAGGCTCTGTTAGCCACTAGAGAAACTCTTGCACCACGTCCATCACTCGCCCTTCCACCGTGCGCTGGATCTTGTCTTCGATCTGGCTGCACAACGACTCAACCTCGCGCTTAGTCCTGGCCATCACGACAAACGACCATTCACTGGCATCATGCCGATCGTACTCGCCACTCTCACACACAGCTACCGAGGGATTGCGCCCAAACCGCTCGTGCATCCCGCCAATACGCTGACGCTTTTCCTTTAAAGAAGCGCATCCAGGCAAAGAAAACCTTAATGTCAAAATAGCAATGTGCATACAAGCAGCCCTTATAAGCATTTAATCCAATCACCCACCCAGCACGGGTGGGCAAACCTGAGGATAACGTCATCGTATCACAGGACTGTACAGCCCGAATTCGTTCAGGCCTCGCGGGTGCTTATCGGTCGCTGATAAAACCGGATCAAAAAAGCCCAACACTACTGCTGGGCCTTGCTAACCATCTATCATATTTAATCGTCCGGCATTTCCTGTCCTTTAATAGCGGCTTGACGACCTAGCTCGGCCAGTATATTCGCCACCACATCCAGCCCACGTCGAGCATCCTCATCTTTGTTGAGTTTCTTAATGCTTTGCCACAGCGTCGGCGGTTCAGCCGTTGCCGCTGCCTGCGCCGAAGCGTAACGCATTGGTCAGCCCAGAACCACCTGTTAAGTAACCACACATAAATAAAAACTTGTTTTTCACCTAAGAAGATGCGAGCTAGCGATACACCACGGGCTCTATCTCAAGCTGCACGGCAAAACGCTGGTTGATATCCGCCTGAATACGACTGGCCAGCTCAAGAATGTCGCGTCCGGTTGCCTGGCCGTAATTGACTAACACCAAGGCTTGCTGAGCATGTACACCAG